>CACYDQ010000420.1 GCA_902773215.1 uncultured Spirochaetaceae bacterium
GGAATACGTGGAGAAAGGCGATGCCCGCCCCGAAAGCCCTGTCTGGAAAGAGGAGAGAAAGCCCCGCCGCAGGGAGGAGGGGCTTCCGAGCTCGGTGCCGAAGCCGAACAGGAGAGTTTCCGCCAAAGAGAAGGCGCACGGCTCCTACACCGAGCTTGCCAGCAGGACGCACCGCACGTCCCGCTAGCTTCTGATACGTCCGGCTATGCCTCTATGGAGGTCATGTCCTCCACGTCCTTGTCGTAGTCCACGCCAGCGACATCGAATCCGTTTATCGCGAGGAAGTCGTGCCTCACGCCTTCCAGGTCCACCATGTCCTTCACGTTCTCCTCGGTGACGGCGGGCATGATCTTGTCCACCTCGGCCTGGACCGCCGGGTCAAGCTCCCAGTCGTCTATGCGGATCCTTCCCTCGCTGTCGGTCGGGACGCTGCCGGCCCCGTTCCCCTCGCCGGTGAAGAGCCTCTCGGCGAAGAGCCGCTCCATCTGCTCGATGCAACCCTCGTGGGTCCCCTTGGCCTTCATCACCTTGAACAGGACGGACAGGTAGAGGGTGATGATCGGGATGACCGATGACGAGCGGGTGATGAGTCCCTTGTTCTCGCTGACGTATGCCGCCCCGCCGATTTTCTTGAGGGCCGCGTCGATGGTATGGGCACGGGCCTCCAGGTCTTTCTTGGCAGCCCCGATCGTGCCGTCGCGGTAAATCGCGTGGGACAGCTTGGGGCCGATGTAGGAGTAGGCGACCGTGCGGCAGCCTTCCGCGAGCACCCCGGCCTCGGACAGCTGCTTAATCCAGCGCTCCCAGTCCTCGCCGCCCATGACCTTGACCGTGTTGGGGATGTCGTCGCCCGTGGCGGGCTCGGCGGTCATCGCGCTGATTTTGCCGGTCATCATGTCGAGCGACGCGCCCGAGTAGGGCTGGCCGACCGGCTTCAGGACGGACTTGTACAAAACCTTTGTGTCGGGATCGGTGCGGACGGGGCTTGCAAGGCTGTAGACCACGAGGTCGAACTTGGCCCCCCACTCCTTCACCTTGGCAATGACGGATGCCCGGCACTCGTCGCTGAACGCGTCCGCATTGAGCGTCTCGTACCTGAGGCCGGACTTGGCGGCCTCCTTGTCGAACGCCTTGTTGTTGTACCAGCCGGGCGTGCCGCCCCGTTTGCCGGACGGCTCATGCTCGAAGGAAACCCCGATTGTCGCCGCCCCGTACTCGAAGGCAGCCGCAATCCGGCTTCCCAGCCCGTAGCCCGTGGAACATCCCAGGACAAGCACGGTCTTGGGGCCTTTGCCGCCCTCGCCGGGGGTCTTTATGCCGCGAGCCGCCTTCTTGGAGCGGACGTATTCAATCTGGCGTTCGGTTTCCTTGGCGCATCCGACCGGGTGCGCGTTTATGCAGATGTTGCTGCGAATCATCGGTTTGATTACCATTGCTGTTTCCTTCTATAAAATAAAATGTGATGAAACTTGCTCTGTCTTGATTTTACCGCAATTTGACATTATCCGTCAATGTGTCTTTCTGCCCCCCCTCTCACTCGAACCAATAGGAAGAGACAGGGTACAGGCCCCGATTCTTGAGCAGGGTGACCGTGTCCTCGTAGCCCGTGTCGATGAGGAGGCGGATGCGGTTGCGGGTAAAGTTTGTCGTGCCGTCAAAAAGGCCCGCCGTGTCTATGGAAGGAATCAGCTCCGTCACCTTGAGCCAGTCGTAGTCCTTGACCTTGACCCGGCGGGAAGGCTGCTCGTCGCAGTAGACGATGAAGATGTTTCCTATGTCCGGGTACTTTTCCACGACAGGCGCGACAGGCACGTTGTCCCCGCCGACCGACTCCCAGCCCCCGTCCACGTACTCCTCGCCGTCCTTGAGCCTGACCGCCGGACAGAGGCCGGGGAATGCGGCGGAGGCGAGCAGCTCCTGCGTCACCCAGTGGGTGTTCGGCTCATCGTTGAGCCAGATGCGGGTCGCCTCACTGCCGACACCCGCCAGCACGTAGTTGATGATGGTCCCGACTATCCACCGCTTGCGCACCGTCGTAGCGCAGACCCGGGGCCAGCCGCCCAGGAGGGGGCGGACGTCCTTATGTCGGCGGGCCGCCACGGGAATATCCGCCAGTATGTTCATCAAGCGCGGCATCAGTTTCCTCCGTCTTTCCTTCTATATATATTGCCGCCCTTCGACAAGTCGTCGAACCTGTCGGAGGCGAGGCGGATCCGGCCGTTCTCGATGAAGCTGTCCCCGTCGGGCGAGATGCGGAAGAAGCCCAGGTTCACCAGCAGGATGCGCTCGCTTATCAGCATCTCCCGGCGGGCATAGATCCTGCCGTCCCGCATGGA
>CACYDQ010000421.1 GCA_902773215.1 uncultured Spirochaetaceae bacterium
GCGCAGCGGATTGAGCAGCTCGGCTGGATGATTACGCTCAAGATTCTGGACGACAAGGATGCGGAGCTTGAGCTTCTGGATGACGATTACGTTTCGGTGATTCCGCCGGATTTACAGTGGCGTGCATGGGCCGCTGACAGCGAGGGAATCACTGGCGATGCGATGAAGGAGTTCGTGGACGGCACGCTTTTTCCCGGCCTGCAGAACCTTGATGTGAGTTCCGGCGCGTCCGAAGCGGACGGCGTGAACAGGCGTGCGGTGCTGGTGCGCGACATCTTTGCGGGCACGAACAACTACATGAAGAACGGCACTATTATCCGGCAGGTCGTGAACAAGCTGAACGAGATTGACTTCAATGCGAGCGAGGACCGCCACACATTCGGCGACATTTACGAAAGCCTCCTGCGCGACTTGCAGAGCGCGGGAAACTACGGGGAGTTCTACACGCCGCGGGCCATTACCGAGATCATGACCGAGATTGTAAATCCCCGGCTCGGCGAGAAGGTGCTTGACCCTGCCTGCGGAACGGGAGGCTTTTTGACGAGCGCGATTGAAAATATCAGGGCGCAGGATGTGCATTCTGTTGAAGACTTGAAGACTCTTGAAAACACAATCTGCGGTCAGGAGCTGAAGCCGCTTCCCTTCATGCTGTGCGTTACGAACCTGATTCTCCATGATATTGAAGTTCCGAATGTCGTGAACGGCGACAGCCTGAACCGTGAGTACACGAGCATTGGCGCGAAGGACCGGGTGGATGTGATTCTTGCGAACCCGCCTTTCGGCGCAAGCGTGTCTGACGGCGTGGAGACTAACTATCCTGCTCAGTTCAGAACGACTGAAAGCGCGGACCTGTTCCTTCTTTTGATGATGAGGTATTTGAAGGACGGAGGGCGTGCCGCGATTGTTTTGCCGGACGGTTCCCTTACCGGTGACGGGGTAAAGCAGCGGATCCGCGAGGAGTTCCTGAAGGAATGCAATGTCCATACAATCGTACGCCTGCCGAACTCGGTGTTCCAGCCGTATGCGAGCGTTGCGACGAACCTCCTGTTCTTTACCAAGGGCGAGCCGACTAAAGAAATTTGGTATTGGGAGCACAAACTGCCGGAAGGGCAGAAGTCATATTCCAAGACGAAGCCGATTCAGAAATCGGAGTTTGCCTCCCTCCTTGCGTGGTGGAACAAGCGCCGCGAAAACGAGCAGGCCTGGCGTGTTCCCGTAGAGCGGATTGCAGAGGGCGGCTGGAATCTGGACATAAAGAATCCGTTCGTGCAGGAAGAGGAAGCTTCGCATACGACGGCGGAACTGCTCTCGCTTTTGCACGAGTCTTTCAAAAGAAGCGATTCACTGGTACAGGAGCTTGGGAAAGAATTGAGCACAGTATAGCTGTTGTCCAAGTTATCCCTAGAAAAATGTGGTATTCCGTCTGATTTATCCCCAGAAAAGTGAGGCATTTTACCCGATTTATCCCTAGAAAAGTGTTATCTATAAGGCATGAGGCGCATACTGTATGACGGACTGGTGAGGTGGAAGCTGTCGGCGGGTCGGGAGCCCCTGATTCTGGAAGGGGCGCGGCAGGTTGGCAAGACATGGCGCGTGGACGAGTTCGGTAGGAATGAATACGAGCATTACATCAAGATAAACTGCGACAACAATCCCAAGTATGCGATGCGGGATTGGTTCATAAAGTCCACAGGGTAAGCAGGGTTGCCGTGCCGCTCAAATTCTACGAGGATTTCAGCGCGTTCAAGCTGTTCATGAATGACTGAGGTCTGTTTGGCACGCTGTCCGCTACGCCGATACAGGACATCCTTTGGGGAAATGATATTTTTGAGGAATACAAGGGGGCGTTCACGGAACAGTTCGTGGAGCAGCAGGTCGCATCATGTGGTACCCTATCCCTCTACTACTATACCAACAGCAACTCAACTTCTGAAATCGATTTTGTCATGCAGTGCGACTCCGAAGCCCTTCCCATCGAGGTAAAAGCTGAGGAGGACCTTCATTCCAGAAGCCTGAAAGCAATGCTCTCCAGGGACGAGAACCTGCGGGGGCTGAGGATTTCCATGTCCCGACTGGCGGGAGGAAGCCCGCTTCGACAATCTGCCCCTTTACGCGGTATACAGCTATTTCAGGAGGCAGGATGAACGCCCCCTTGACAGGGCGGGGACGGCAGGGTAGAATTCAATATTACATTCAGATGTGGGCTTGCCGTGATGTACGTTAGGTACGCGGTCAAGCAGCATCGTCCATCCTCCTGTTCTTTTTTTAACGGCGCGGGCCGCGAAGGGGGATGCTATGCCCGGAGGGAAGTTAAATGGCAAAAGCAAAAAAACAGGTCAGCTTCGAAGACGCTCTGTGGGGTGCTTGTGATAAACTTCGTGGAACAGTTGAACCAGCTGAATATAAACACGTTGTACTCAGTCTTATCTTCTTAAAATTCGTAAATGATAAATTTGATGTCCGTCGTGCAGAACTCATCTCAGAGGGCAAAGAAAAATACATCGATGTTCAGTCATTCTATATGATGAAGAATGTTTTCTTTGTTCCAGAAGAAAGCCGATGGTCCTTCATTATGCAGAATGCGAAGCAGAATGACATTGCCCTTAAAATCGACACTGCCCTCAATACAATCGAAAAACAGAATCCGTCTCTCAAAGGCGCACTACCAGATAACTATTATTCACGACTTGGAATTGATGTTTCAAAACTTGCCGCACTCCTTGATGAAATCAACAACATCCAGACAAATGCAGACAAAGAAAACGACATAATGGGTCGTGTGTATGAATACTTCCTGACAAAGTTTGCTCTTCAGGAAGGAAAAGGAAAGGGAGAATTCTATACTCCAAAATCTGTTGTAAATCTGATTGCAGAAATGATTGAGCCTTACAAAGGAAAAATCTATGATCCTTGTTGCGGTTCTGGCGGTATGTTCGTACAGTCGCTTAAGTTTGTAGAAAATCATGCAGGAAACTCAAAAGATATTTCTGTATATGGTCAGGAAGGAACAACAACAACCTATAAGCTTGCAAAAATGAATCTTGCAATCCGTGGTATTCCCTGCGACCTTGGAGAAAAGGCAGCCAACACTTTTACAAACGA
>CACYDQ010000422.1 GCA_902773215.1 uncultured Spirochaetaceae bacterium
ACGTAGTTGCCGTTGAAATACCGCTTCTGCGTCTGGTGTATCGAGAAATAGCCCCCGTTCTCCACGACGAAGAGCTTGATGTTGTACTTATGAAAAGCGACCGTCTCCAGTTCCTGCATGTTCTGCATGAAAGACCCCTCGCCGGTTATGCCGATGACGGTCTGCTCCGGGGCTGCGGCCGCAACCCCTATCGCCGCGGGCAGGGTAAAGCCCATCGTCGCGGTGCCGCCCGTCGTTATGTGCCGCTGGCCCGCCTTGACTTCCATCGCCTGCGCCGTCACGTAGAAGGCGGAGCCCGCGTCGGAGACAAAGGGGGTGGTTCCGCTGCTGAACTGGTTCAAAAGGCCGATGAACTCATAGTAATTGAGCCCCTTTGGGTCTTCCTTGTATTCAGGTTCTATGACGGGATACTTCTGCTTCCATTCAGTACAGCATTCCCTCCAGGGGGTATACTTCTTTCCGCCCGCCAGCTTGCTGTCCAGGGCGGCAAGAAAGTCCTTTGCGTCGCTCACGATGACGCGGTCCAAGCGGACGGTCTTTTTCGTGTGTTCGCCCGCGTCTATGTCCACGGCGATGACTTTGGCTTCCCGCGCGAACTTGTCATACTCGTGCCCGGTGTCGGAGACGGACAGGCGGCAGCCCACGGAAAGGAGCAGGTCCGCGTTCTGCATGGCAAGGTTTCCCGCCCTGCTTCCCTTGGAGCCAATCCTTCCGATGCAGCAGGGGTCGGCATCGTCCAGCACGTCCACGCCCAGGAAGGACATGACGACCGGGATGTCGTGCCCGTCCGCAATCTTTTTCAGCTCCGGGCAGGCATCTGCCAGCCTGACACCGTGCCCCGCGACGATGACGGGGCGCTCTGCCTCAGCCAGGGCATCCAGCACGTATGTAACATCGCCTTCCGACGGCCCTGTTTTACCCGTGGCCGGGGGGACATATCCTTCCAACGCAGCCTCGTCTATCATCGCGCCCTGCATGTCGAGCGGGATGCTCAGGGCGACGGGACCAGGCCTGCCGCCCGTCGCCTCATAGACGGCTTTCTCCAGGTAATAGCGGATCTTATTCGCATCGTCCACTTCGACGGCAAACTTGGTCATCGGCGTGACGACCGGGATGATGTCGGCTTCCTGCACGCCGAACTGCCTGAGCCCGGGTATACCCGCCTTTCTCGTCGTCTGGCTGCTCTTGGCCTGGCCGAAAAGGAATACGACCGGCGTTGAGTCCTGCCAGCAGTCCAGCATACCGGTCAGGGTATTCGTCGCACCAGGACCGCTCGTCGTCAGGACAAGGCCAAGCGAATTCTTCATCTTGGAGTAGGCCTCCGCCGCCATTGCGGCCGCCTGCTCGTGCTCGGTGCAGGTGTATTTTATCTTCTTGGAGCGCCCGAAGGAATCCTGCAGGTGCATGCAGCCGCCACCTGTCAGCATGAAGATGTCCGTGACTCCCTTGTCCTCGAAGAACCTGACCAGATAATCAGAGAGCTTAATCATTCCGTACCCCTTCGGTAAAATCATGAATGCAGTCGTAGAGGATGCCGCAGTCCACCTTGTAGACGACGAAGGAGAAGCCCTGCGCGATGACCTCTTTCGCTTCCTTGACGCTGTGTACCATGCAGCCCGCGGATTTGCCGGCAGCGGAGGCTTTCCGTGCGGTCAGCGCCATCAAATCCAGCACCTTCTGGTTGGCGACTTCGCCGGGAATGCCGAGCGCAATAGAAAGATCGTACTGACCGACATAGAGCACGGAAATCTGCGGTATCTTCAGAATTTCGTCCAGCTGGGAGAACGCCTCGGTTCCCTCAAGGATAAGTCCAATCTGTATCCGCCTGTTCTCTTTCGCAAAATAGTCCCCGCTGACCTTGTGGTAGCCCCCTGCCGGGACGAAGGGGTTGAACCCCCGCTCACCCTCGGGCGCGAAGCAGCAGAGCCGGACGGCCTCCTTGGCATCGTCGAGGCCTTTGACCTGCGGGAATATGATGCCGTCGCAGCCCGTGTCCAGCGTCCGCGTGACCCAGGACTCCTCTATGGCGGGGACGCGGATGTAGGCAGCCTTGCCTTCCGCATGGGCCGCAAAGACCATATCCTGCGCAATATTGAAGTCTATGACCCCGTGCTCCATGTCGATGATTGAAAAGTCGAACCCGGCCTTGGCCATGACGTTCGTGACGTAGGCGGAG
>CACYDQ010000423.1 GCA_902773215.1 uncultured Spirochaetaceae bacterium
ATATATGATACAATACACACTGAATCATGGCAGTCCGAAGCGGGAGTGACCCGCCATGGACTACAACCCAGTATGACACATCCACCTATAGGGTGAAGAATTATATCATAATTATTTCAATTTAATCTAGTCCCTAAACCGAGAATTCTGTCAAATTCTACAGGCTTTTGGGTCTAATGCCCTTCCTCGTGAAGCCATCATGGTGATGCATCTTGAGGAGAGCCTCAACCTGGGACATCGTATCCAAATCCACCCCCACGAGAATAAGGAGTGAAGTTCCTCCCATCAACATAGCTATGGATGACGGGAATTTGAAGATGAGCTGGATTATCGTCGGAAGGACGGCAATCACGGCCAGATACAATGAGCCGGGCAAAATCAGACGGTTCAGTACCCTCTGAAGATATTCCTCAGTCTTGTCGGTCCTGATTCCGGGAATGGAACCGCCGTTCTCACGGATGTTCTTCGCGATTTCAGTGGGGTTCAGGGTTACCTGAGTGTAGAAGTATGCGAAGAATATAATCAGCAAGACCTGGATTACGTTGTACCACACGCCGAGCGGGTTCAAGGCCGCCGACAGCTTCATCAGCCAAGTTGCCCTGTTGGAGAAGCTGTTCGCTATCTGGAGCGGGAAGGTCAGGAACGCGGACGCGAAGATTATCGGGATGACTCCCGATGGGTTAATCTTGAACGGTATGTAGGTGCTCTGACCGCCATACATCTTGCGCCCGACGACGCGCTTGGCGTAGTGGACGGCAATCTTCCGCTCGCCAGACTGCTCATAGACGACGAGACCAATGATAACGACATACATCAAGAGTGCCACGATAACGAACACGATGTTTATGTCGCCGTTGGAGACGGACTTGCCAAGCTCGTACACCGCATTGGGAATGCGGGCCACGATACCGGCGAAAATCAGCATGGAGATGCCGTTCCCGATTCCGTGCGCAGTAATCTGGTCTCCCAGCCACACGGTAATCATGGAGCCGGTCGTGACCGTCAGGACGGCAAGGATGTCAAAGTACACCTTGCTATCAAAGACAATCGCACCTGGAACCTGCTGGTTGATGGCATCCGCATACACGGTCAGCGCGTAAGACTGAATGAGACAGACAAAAATCGTTCCGACCCTCGTCCACCAAGCCACGCGCTGCTGTCCGCCTTCCTCCTGAGCTATCCTTTTAAGCGACGGAAAGATGACCAGCGCAAGCTGCATGATAATCTGAGTTGAGATGTAGGGCATGACCCCCAGCATGAACACAGAGAACCGCTCGAATGCGCCGCCCGCAAAAAAGTCCATATAACTGGCAAATGCGCTCTCCGCACCGCTTGCAAGGCTGTTGAAGTACTGCAGGAGCAGGGACGCGTCAATCCCAGGTATGGTCAAGACGCTTCCAAGACGGAATATTGCAAGAATGAGCAAGGTAAAAAGCATGCGGTCACGCAGCTCCTTGACCTTGAACATATTAGCCACAGGATTGTTTGCCATTTAAAACTCCAACCCTACTTGTCAGCCTTCTCTTCGGCGGGAGCTGCGACAGTTACGCTGCCACCAGCCTTCTCAATCTTTTCCTTGGCGGATGCTGAAACCTTGTCAACGTTGACAGTGAGCTTCTTTGTCAAATCCCCATCTCCAAGAATCTTGAGGAGAGCCGACGTCTTCTTGAGAAGCCCTTTCTTGACAAGGCTCTCCCTGTCAACGGTCTCCCCGTCAGAATACTTGGCCTCCAAGTCGCGGAGGTTGAACACCTCGTAAACCTTCTTGAAAGGATAGTTTGAGAATCCCCTCTGGGCAATCCGGCGGTAGAGAGGCATCTGGCCGCCCTCAAAGCCGACATAGGTCTTTCCGCCAGAGCGGGACTGCTGACCCTTGTTTCCCCTTCCAGCGGTCGTTCCACGACCAGAGGAAGAGCCACGTCCCACGATGCGCTTCTTCTTGTTCGCGCCAGCCGGAGCATGCAATTCAAAATCAGCCATTAGTCTATCTCCTCAACCTTTACCAAATGAGAAACCGACTTCACCATACCACGGATGGCGGGATTGTCGTCCAACTCGTTGGAAGAACTAATCTTCCTAAGCCCGAGGCTGCGGACCGTGGCCTTTTTCTCAGCCTTCTGCCCAATCACGCTCCTGACGAGCGTGACACGTAATTTCTTCGCCATAATCAGCCCCACATATCGTTAAGTGATTTTCCGCGGCTATTGGAGACCTTGCCCGCATCCATCATCTTGGACACGGCATCGAAGGTCGCGCGGATAACGTTCACAGAAGTCCGAGACCCCTGGGCCTTGGAAATGACGTCCGTAATCCCAGCGGCATCCATGACGGCACGGACAGCTCCACCAGCCTTGACTCCGGTACCGGGGCAGGCCGGCTTCAACAGGACTTCCGAGCTGTTGAACTTGCCGATGACCTCATGGGGAATGGTCCCGTTCTTCATGGGAACCGTGATGAGGTTCGCCCTTGCTTTCTCGATGCTCTTACGGATAGCCTCAGAAACATCGTTGGCCTTTCCGTAGCCGAAGCCAATCTTGCCCTTCTGATCCCCGACGACCGTCAGCGCGGAGAAAGCCATCTTGCGGCCACCCTTCTTGGTCACGGAGGTGCGGTTCAGCTTGACCAGCTTCTCCACAAAATCATCGGCGGGCTTTCTTTCCCTGTCTTTATCCCTGTTATTCTGGCGTTCCATAGCCTCTCCTAGAATTCAATCCCGGCCTTGCGGGTACCATCAGCTAGAGCCTTTACGACACC
>CACYDQ010000424.1 GCA_902773215.1 uncultured Spirochaetaceae bacterium
GTGGGAAAGGGGAAAGTCTTTGCTCATAGTAAGGGGAGTATAACACCTTTCGCGCCGCTTCTCAAGCGGGCGGCTGGACAGGCGGGGCAACGGCGGGCTATAATGGCGGATATGATTGAAATCCTGAAATCGCCCGAAAATTTAAGGAATATTTGTATCAGCCTTTCCGCCTCGCTGTGCCTGTACGCAATCATTATTCATTTTAGCAAGGGACGGATAAGCCGGATTGAATTCTGGAAGCTGAAGGCAGTTCAGTTTGCGTCTCTTGCCGTTGCTTTCCTGACGACAGTTCTCTTTATGACTAAAAAGCTTCCCCTTGTCCTGCTCTTTTCCGTCCCAATTATGCTCTTCTTTGCGATAAAAAGCTTGCAGGCCTCCGTGCGCCGGCTCCATGACCTCGGCTTTTCCGGCTGGTTTCTGCTGCTCGATTTCGTTCCGATTGCAAACCTCGTATTCATGTTGTGGAGGGTGTTCGGGAATTCCTCCTCGGAGGGGCTGAACGAGTATGACGTTCCAATCAAATACAATTCATTCATAAAGTGGAACTCCCTGTACCCGCGCATCAACTGCTTAGAGCTGAACGAGACCGGCTTCAAGGTCAATGGGATAGAGTTCGAATGGAAGAAGAACAAGGGACAGGAGCTGTGCGAGTGCTCCATACTGTATCTTGAGCAGGACAAGGTCGTGCAGCGTTTTTGCGATGACTGCTTGCAAAGGACGGAGAATACCCCGAGCTATGCCGAGAAATACCGCGTGTCATACAAGCGGGAAGGGGATGTCATCGGGAGTATAATCAGTAAGCTCAATGCGTTCGTGGTGCGGAACGGCAGCCTGCTGCTCGATGGGAAGGAAATCTTCGTGCGGAGCGACGGTTTTTCCTACAGGCTTGTCTACGACAGGAACGCGCATGTCCCCGGCTTGGAGATTCAAGAGAGGGACTGCCTCGCCAGAGAATACTATAACATCCCCGTCAGCAGGAGCCAGCTGAAAAAGCTTCTGGAAACCTCTGCTGGCCGTCCACTCGTAATATCCCCTGCGAGATGAGCCGGGTGGAAAGGGAAGCGGTCGTATTCCGCTCCCGCTGGAATTGGTTTCATTGCATATTGTTTATATGGTGGCTGCCTTTTATCTGTCCCTTTCTCAGCTGTTTAATATGCTATACGATAGGATTTGGCATGATAACGCCCGATTTGCTTGTCGCCACCGTCCTGCCCCTCCTTGTACAGCTGCTGCTGAGTGCGGCTTTCTCCGGGCGGTTCGTGCTGACGGACAGGAACCTGCACGCCTACTATACCATATTCCTCGGCTTCAGGCTCTCGTATCCCCTGGAAAACATACAGGAAGCCAGCGTGAGCGAAGTGCGTTTCCCCCTCAGGCGAGGCAGTTTCTCCCTCTATCTGTGCAGGATACGCTGTGGCGACACGATATACACAAACCGCTTCGCCTGCCTGTCGCGGAAATCCGTTGATATGCTCAAGGGCATACGGTCGCATAGGGAGGCTGCCCCCTCCGTAAAGCCAAACTTGCGATTTGTTCTTTCCCTCTGGTGTCTGGGGACTGTCGTCTGCACCCTCTGTCCCCTGTACATGCTCTTCCTCTGCTTTTTCGTCCGCTCGTAATATCCTGTTGAAAAAATAACGGAACTGTATCATAATGGAAGGACTGGTAGGTACAGAAATTGGCAGAGAGGAATACAACGACAGGCAAAAAGGAATCCAAATCCAAGGGAACGAGGGCCGTTAAAGCTAAGGACGAAGCTCCCAAACCCCCGGCAAAGAAGAGCCGGCCGCGAAAGGCCAAACCCGCTGCGGCAACAGATCCGGAGGAAAAGCCGGTCGACGAGACCGGGGTCAAGTTGTATGCCCCGCGGGCAGAGGAAAACGACACTCCCTTCTCATTCGACACCGAGTATTCCCGGGCTGAGCCCCAGACAGCCGGGGAGCCCCAGCCGTCTCCCGAACCACAGGCTTTTTTCGTAACCGAACAGGACAGGGATTTGCCCGTGCATGAAGAGGAGGATCCGGCAGCCAGCGAGGATACCGTCTTTGCGTTCGTCAAGGAGGAAGCCCCTGCCGTCGAGAATGACCCCTTTGCCCGCGAAGAGCCCGCCGGTGAAGCCTCCGACGGGGGCGTGGATTTTGACAGGGCCTTCGAGCCGGTCTCCAGCTTGTCAGAGACAGTTGCCGAAACTGAAACCGAGCCCCCTTCTCTCTCTGCCGGCTTCGGTGACAGGCGGGAAGTTGAGTTCGAGCTTGCTCAGGAGCGGATTGACAGCAAGATGCGCACGCTCGTAGAGAGCCAGCGGACCTTCTTCAACACCAACCAGACCCGCGACGTCAGCTTCCGCATATTGCAGCTCAAAAAGCTCTACCGGGCCATACAGGACAACGAGGAACTGATAACGGCCGCCCTGCAGAAGGATTTGGCGAAGTCCGCCTACGAGTCATACGTGACGGAAATCGGCCTTGTCCTGCATGAGATAAGCTACGTCATCCGCCACCTGAAGAAATGGGCCCGCCCCAAGAAGTGCCGCGCCGACCTGCACCTCTTTCCCGCCCGCTTCTGCATTTACACGGAACCGCTGGGAGTCTCCCTCATCCTGTCTACCTGGAACTATCCCGTCCTGCTTTCCCTGTGTCCCATCGTCAGCTCCATTGCGGCGGGCAACACGGTTATCCTCAAGACCTCCGAGTATGCCGTGGAGACCAACAACGCGCTCAAGGCGATGCTGGAGAAGACCTTCAACAGCTCCTACCTGGCGGTCGTGCAGGGGGGCTACACGGAGAACCATGCCCTCCTGGAGCAGCACTTCGACTTCATCTTCTTTACCGGCAGCCAGAACGTCGGCCGCATCGTCATGTCCAGCGCGGCCCGATTCCTGACCCCGGTCTGTCTGGAGCTGGGCGGCAAGAGCCCCTGCATCGTGGACTCCTCCGCAAACCTGGAGATTGCCGCCCGCAGGATTGTCTGGGGCAAGTTCCTGAACGCGGGGCAGACCTGCGTCGCCCCCGACTACGTCCTTGTGGACAAAGGCGTGAAGGACAAGCTGATTGACCTGATGAAGGGCGAAATCCTCAGGCAGTTCGGCGA
>CACYDQ010000425.1 GCA_902773215.1 uncultured Spirochaetaceae bacterium
ATCAGCGGCGGCCCCATGATGGGCTTCGCGATGAGCTCCGCCCAGTTCCCGGTCGCCAAGGGGACGAGCGGCGTCATCTTCCTGACCAAGGAGGAGACCTACCTTGTGGACGAGGACCAGTGCATCAACTGCGGGCACTGCGTTGACGCATGCCCCATGCACCTGACCCCGGTGATGATGGTGAAGTCCCTGTCGGCGGGCGAGATGCAGGACGCGAAGGACTACGGGCTCATGGACTGCATCGAGTGCGGCTGCTGCTCCTACGTCTGCCCGGCGAACGTCCGCCTGGTGCAGCGGATAAGGGTGGGCAAGGCGGAAGTCCGCGCCCAGATGGCAGCGGAGAAGGCCAAGGCCGAGGCGGCCAAGAGCCAGGCGGCAGGAGGCTCCAAATGAGCGGAGAGAAAAAGATGACATACCTTTCTTCAAGCCCCCACTACACGGGGGGCGACACGACGCGGCGCATCATGGCTACGGTGCTCCTTGCCATGCTGCCCGAGTGCGTCTGGGGCGTGGTCACGTTCGGCTACAAGGCCCTGCTCGTGCTGCTTGTCTCGGTGGCAAGCTGCGTCCTGGCCGAGTACTGCTTCCAGAAAGTGACAAAGCAGAAGAACACCATCGGGAACCTTTCGGCGGCGGTGACGGGAGTCCTGCTCGCGCTCGTGCTCTCCTCAGAGGTACCCCTCTGGATGGTCGTCATAGGCGCTGTGGTCGCCATCGTCGTCGCCAAGGGGATGTTCGGCGGAATTGGCTCCAACGTGTTCAACCCGGCTCTGACTGGACGCGGCTTCATGCTGATAAGCTTCGGCGCGGCGATGGGTGCGTGGAAGGACGCGGCCCCGCTTGACGCGGTCTCGTCCGCGACCGTGCTGAGCCAGATAAAGGAAGGCTCTTTCGCGGCGGACGGCCCAACCCTGCTCCAGTATTTCCTGGGCAACCGGGCGGGCTGCATCGGCGAGGTCTCGATCCTGCTCCTTATCCTTTCATTCGCGTTCCTGCTCGTCACGGGAATCATCGACTGGCGGGCACCCGCATCGATGCTCGCGACCTTCGCCGCGGCGACTTTCTGTGCGGCCCTCGCGGGATCCGGCGACGCTGCGGCGGCATGCTCCGACGTGCTGCTCGGCCTCTGCACGGGCGGCGTGGTGTTCGGTGCGGTCTTCATGGTGACCGACTACGCGACGACCCCGGTGACCAAGAACGGCAGGCTCGTGTTCGGCTTCGGATGCGGGCTCATCACCTTCCTTATCCGCCGCTTCGGCGGTTACCCCGAGGGTGTTATGTTCAGCATCCTGATAATGAACTCCGTAGCCCCCTTCTTGAACAAGCTCACCGCGAGGAAGTACGGCTACGGAAAGAAAGTCCAGATGCAAGGAGGCGCGAAATGAGCGGACAGAAAGCGGCAAAGACGGCGGGTTCTGATAACAGCGGCTCCGCCTGGTCAATGATAAAGCTGGGACTTATCCTCGCGGCTTATGCTGTCGCCAGCTGCGCCATGCTCGCAGTGGTGAACGGCTTCACCGGCCCGGTCATCGCGGCCAACCAGCAGCGCAAGGCGAACGCCGCCATGCTGACGGTGCTCCCCCAGGCGGAGGACTTCAAGGACGTTGACCTGTCCGGAAACTTTACGGTTCCGAGTGGCTCGACGACGGTAGAGTCAGTCAAGCTCGCCACGGCGGGCGGTGCGGTCATCGGCGGCGTGATACAGATAAGCGGCCCGACATACGACCATGCCGCCATCATGATCGGCATGGACACGCAGGGTACGGTTACGGGGGTACAGTTCCTTGAGAATACGGACTCGCCTGGATTCGGCTCCAAGGCGAGCGACCCCAACTTCACGCTCCCCAGCGGCAAGACCTTCTACGGGCAGTTCACGGGCAAGAAAATTGCGGACGGGTTCATCGCGGGCGAGACATTCGACGCGATTTCCGGCGCGACCATCACGAGCAAGGGGGTCGCGAACCTGCTGAGCGACGGTACTGCCATCCTTTATTCGGTTATCGAAGGAGAGAGGTAATGACAAAGGCACAGACTTTCATAAAGGGTATCCTCGTGGAGAACCCCCTGCTCATCCTGAGCATCGGGCTTTGCTCCTCGCTGGGAATCACGACGAGCATCTTCAACGCGCTCGGCATGGGAGCGGGCATGACATTCGTCCTCGTGATGAGCGAGCTGGTCATCAGCCTCTTCCGCA
>CACYDQ010000426.1 GCA_902773215.1 uncultured Spirochaetaceae bacterium
CAGGTAGGCGAAGCCGCTTATCGCGGTCAGGGGCGTGCGGAAGTCGTGGGACATGTCCGCCAGGAACACGTCCTTGTTCTTGTTGCTCAGCTCCAGCCGCCGGTTGAAGCGGTGCTGCAGGATGATGACGGACAAGCCCGCAAGGAAAAGCAGCAGGACGATGACGATGACGTACCAGTTCTCCAGCAGGATGTCCGAGAGGGACATATTCGCAAAGTCCATGCTCATGTTGCTGTTCGTGTAGCTCCCCAGGTCGTATTCGGAGAATTCGGTGGAGGCTTTGTTCAGGACGGCGAGAAGGGACTTGTTGGTGGACGCAGGGACGGCAAAGCTGATTTCGTAGTTCATCGTAGCGTCCATCTGTACGGAGAGCTTTTTGTTGTATTTCCGGTGGCTCATCAGGTTCTGTATCTGGTAGCCCTTGACGATGGCCGCGTCGGCTTTCTCCTGCAGCACCGCGTCCAGGCAGGCCCGCTCGTCCTGGTATTCTATGACTTCGTAGCCTTTTTTTTCTGCGGCTTCCTTGAGCGCGTAGTTGTGGGTGGGGTAAGCGACGGTCAGAATCATCTTGTCCCTGTCCCGCTTGGACACTATCAGTATGGTACAGCTGGAAGACGGTTTTGCGAACCTAATCTGCTTGTCGCAGCGGAAATGGTCGCTCTTGGGCAGGATGCAGATGGAAAGTCCTGTCGGGTCGGATTTGACCGCCTCGGCAAGCCCGTCGAAGTCGCTCTTGCCTTTCAGGTTGAACTTGAGCCCCGTCCGCTGGGAGATTCTCTTGAGTATGGCGGGAAAGTAGCCGGAGAACACGCCGTCGCTGCAGTAGGAGACCAGGGGAATGTCGTCCCTCAGGTACACGTCGAATGGAGGGGCGTTCCGTATGAAGGCTTGCTCTTCCTTGGTGAACGCAATGTTCCGTACCTGGTACTCGGAGAAGTACTTGTTGTTCATGTTGCCAAGGACGAAGGGGTCTTCTGCGAGCAACTCGCCGTAGCCCCTCATCATCGCGCTCTTCAGGTCGCCGCGCTCCTCCCTGACGGTCAGGAAGCGGTCGGACAGGCCGAACTTTGCGATGACGACCACTCCGTGCGGATCCTCGTAGTTGTCCAGCACCGCAAGGTCAGCGTTCCCCATCAGCAGGGCAAACTTTGCCTCATGGGCCGTCGCATAGTAGTGCCGCTTGGTAGTGAAGCTTTTGGCTTCCTCAAAGGCATCCAGTTTGTCCTTGACGCTGGGCCTGTCAATCAACGCTATCGTCATGCCGTCCAGGCTCTCGTAATCGTCCTCGAAAAAGCGGGAGTCCCCGTCCCGGGCGCATATCATCTGGTTGACGGGACCGATGCTGCGGGGCAGGGTAAAGAAGCCTTCCTGCTCGTAGCCGCTTTCGCCCTCCGCGGTCACGTCCACGAGGTCGCTGTCCATCATCCGCATCAGGTCATCCCGCCCCGGGGCTTCCACGTACTCGAATTCTATGTTTGCATTCTCTGCGATTTTATTCAGGACCTCAAAGATATAGCCGGTCCTGTTCCCTTCCGGGTCCAGGCTCATGCGGCCTGCCTGCCGTATCCAGCCGACCCTGCCCTTGACAGGTTCCTGCCCCTGCTCAACGTCGTGCATCAGCAGCGGTGATGGAGAACCGGGGCCCGTGAAGTCCTGGGACGGCAACCCAGCCAGGCCGGTACACAGGAAAGAAAAGGCCAGCAGGAGGACGGGCAGCTTTCGGGTCACTTCTCGGAAATGCATATAAAAAACAGTATACAGTACTTTCCGCCAATATGGAAGCCTTATCTTATATAGCTGACTATCTGGACACTGGACGGGAAAAGGAATATACTGGGACAATGAAAGTGTCAAACAAGCTGACTTTGGTGCGGGTCATCCTTGCGCCGGTATTCTTCGTCCTGTATTTCATCCCCCTCTGGTTTGACATGAAAAGCGGGGCGGCGAAGGGCGTTCTTATCTGCCTGCTCGTCCCCCTGCTGGGATTCGCAGAGTTCACGGACTTCCTGGACGGCTTCTTTGCCCGCAAAAACGGCGAGGTCAGCGACTTCGGCAAGATGTTCGACCCCTTTGCCGATGTGTTCCTGCACCTGTCCACCTTTACCTGCTTTGTGTTCTCGGGCTACATGCCCGCCTTGTTCTATGTGCTTATCCTCTACCGGGAGTTCAGCCAGAACTTCCTCCGCATGGTCGCCGCCAAGAAGGGGACGGCCATCGCGGCCCGCAAGGGAGGCAAGCTCAAGACCGTCAGCTATGTCATCGCCTGCTTTGTCTCGCTCCTGCAGGAGTGCCTGGTCCGCACCGGGGCGGCAGCCGCCTGGGGCCTGGACATGGAAACTTTCAGGAGCGTCGGCATAGCCTTCTACGCCCTCTGCGTCGTCCTCGCTTACGTTTCCTTCATCGACTACATCAGGCACTTCGGCTCCATACTCAGGGAGTCCGTCTAAATCTCCCGTATCTTGGCGAGCCTGTCCAGTATCTCCCTCGTCTCGGGCTTTATGGCCTCAAAGGCGACGACGACCGCCGGGTCGAAGTGCGTCCCCGACTGGTAGTGGATGATGTCGTATGCCTCCGCCAGCGTGAACGCCTTCTTGTAGGGCCGCTCGCTGAGGAGCGCGTCGAACACGTCCGCGACCGCCATAATCCGTGCGCTGATAGGAATGTTGCTGCCCGAAATCTTGCTGGGATAGCCCGCCCCGTTCCACCACTCATGGTGATAGAGGGCTATGTCGTGCGCCATGCCGCTGTAGAGCGCGTCACCGCTGTCCTTGAGCGCGGAATTGAGGAAGTCCGCGCCTCTTACCGTATGAGACTCCATCTGGAGCCGCTCGCCGGGCGTGAGCGGGCCGTTCTTGTTGAGGATTTTCTCGTCCACGTAAATCTTGCCTATGTCGTGCAGGGGGGAGACCCGCGAAATCGTATGGATGAACTCCTGATCGATGGTCTCCACGTAGACCCCCTCGCGCATAAGCTCCCGCGCGATTGCCTCCGTGTAGTAGGAGGTGCGCGTCAGGTGCCCCTTGCTGGACAGGTCGTGGTGTTCCGCGAGGAACGCGAAGGAGAAGGCCATCTGGTCGCGCATCTTGCGTATCTGGTCGGTCTTTCGGCTCACGTCGTCCTCGAGCGTGCTCTTGTAGTTGTGGAGCAGGGTCACGTCGTCGAGCGAGAAGACGAACCCGATCAGCTGGTCCTTGTTCATCACCCGGCGGACCTTGGGCTGGAAGGTCTTGTTGCCGACAAAGACGAGGTTGTCGTCAGAGACCAGCGCCTTCTCGTTCCCTATCGTCTCGCCCGTTTCCCCTCCGAAGGAGATGAGGGACTCGAAGGACCGGGTCAGGTAGCCGGGGAAGGCAGCCATGACCCGCTGCCCGATGATGTCCTTGTCAATGGAAGAGAAGAGCTTCTGGGTGGCCCTGTTGATGTTCGTTATGCGGAATGTGTCGTTGATGACGACCGCCGGGGTCTCCATCCGGTCAAAGAACACGTCGCTCGCCATCGCGTTGACGTTGTAGAACCTCCGGTATGCGACCAGGTAGATGGTCAGGATATTGGAGATGATTATGCCGAAGGGGACGACGGGGACGGACTCCTGCTTGGTGATGAAGAGGAAGACCCGCTCGTAGAGGAAGCAGAAAGTCGGTATGAGCAGGGAGGCGAAGAGGGCCGTCAGATCCCGCGTCTTGAGTATCCGCTTGTAGAACATCACGCGGACGTACAGGTACACCAGGGCCGCCACGTAGAAGACCATCGTCGCCAGGAAGAGGACGTTGCCCCAGTTGCTCTGCGAGCGCAGGAAGATGAGGCCCCGCCGCATCTGGATGTAGTAGTTCTTGAAGAACCAGTGCCCGGTGAAGCCCAGCCATGACATGGGGTTGCCGGGCAGGGGGCGGCTCTTGAAGTTGAAGTTCAGTATCATCACGAGGATGAGAATCGATGAGGCGAAGTAGAGGATGTAAAGCCACTTGGGCAGCCGGATCTTGAAGTAGCCGTAGACCATGAAGAACACGATGAACTGCATGAACAGGCCGATATACTTGAGCTTCGTGGTAAAGACGAGCGCG
>CACYDQ010000427.1 GCA_902773215.1 uncultured Spirochaetaceae bacterium
CCCTGTCGGTGGAAAAGCTTTCCTTCCGGGAGGCGAGCGAGAGCATGATGTTGAGTGCGCCGGAATCGACCGCTTCCGGGGAAAGACCCGCAGGATAGCCGTCCGCGAAAGTGTACTCCGACAGGTATTTGACATGGTCGGACAGTATGCTCTCAGTCAGGTCCTTGTCAAGGAAGGGCCTGTCGGCCATGCTGTAGACGACGCAAGAAGCACCGTATTGGGACGCGGCCTCAGCCATCCGCTTGAGAAGCAGCTGAGTGGACCAGCTCTGCTCCACGATGACGGTGCAGTCGCCCTCCATATCCGCCTTCAGGATTTCCCGACTGACTTTGTCCTCCGTCTGCCTGCTCGCCGCTATGACAATTTTCTCCCTGTCCTTCACGTTCTGTGCCCATTCCAAGACAAGGGCAAAGGCAGACTTCTCCCGCGCAGCCACCCCGCCCTCAGGGAGGGCCGAAAAATCCTTGGGGAACAGCATGTCAAACGCATGAGTCTGGACAAAACCGGCATACAGGAAGACGATATTTTTCATCGCTTTCATTATCGGAAAACGAATGTTGACAATTTACTTTAATTGGGCTAGCCTTGGGTCAGGCATGGAAGACAAAGAAGACTATGTATACACGGTCTCTCAGCTGACCGGGCTCATAAAGACGATGCTGCAGGAGACCTTCCCCTGCGTGTATATAAAGGGCGAAATTTCCAATTTCAAGGCAAACTCCACGGGCCACCTCTACTTCTCGCTCAAGGATTCCGGGGCGCAGATAAGCGCGGTCATGTTCCGGGGACTGGCATCCCATTTGACCTTCCGCCCCAAGGACGGCATGC
Organism: uncultured Spirochaetaceae bacterium; assembly: GCA_902773215.1. Taxonomy (GTDB): domain Bacteria; phylum Spirochaetota; class Spirochaetia; order Treponematales; family Treponemataceae; genus Treponema_D. The sequence continues at coordinate 829 of CACYDQ010000427.1, forward strand.
TCGTCCAGGCGAGGGGCAGGATAAGCGTCTACGAACTGCAGGGCCGTTACCAGATAATCATAGACTCCATGACCCAGGCGGGGCTCGGCGACATTATGGAGATGATAGAGGAGCGCAAGCGCAAGCTCGCCGCCGAGGGACTGTTCGACAGCAGGAGAAAGAAGAGGCTTCCCCCCTACCCCGCCACAATCGGGGTGGTGACAAGCCCGACCGGAGCCGCCCTCCGCGACATACTGAACATAGTGAGAAGGCGGAACGACAAGGTGAGCGTCGTCGTCCTGCCCGCCCAGGTACAGGGAGAAGGAGCCGCCGAGACCATCATCCGCATGATAAAGATTGCCGACCAGTACAAGCTCTGCGATGTCCTCATCATCGGGCGCGGAGGCGGCTCGCTCGAGGACCTCTTGCCCTTCAGCGATGAGGGCGTGGTCAGGGCCATAGCAGCCTGTTCCATCCCGACAATATCGGCTGTCGGCCATGAGATAGACTGGGCCCTGAGCGACTTTGCGGCAGACCAGCGCGCACCCACCCCGAGCGCGGCGGCGGAGATAGCCGTTCCCGAAAAGCGGCTCATAGAGGAGGCCATCAGGGGAAGCCGGGAATCCATGCATGAAGTCCTCTCCGCACGGCTCAGGACGGAACGGCTGAAGCTCAAGGGCTTCTCCCGGGAGAGCCTTGAGCTCCAGTTCCGCATGATTGAGCAGCCCTACCTCCAGAGACTGGACGCGAGCAGGAAGAACTTGCAGGACGGAATGAACAAGATAATAGAAGGAAATAAGGCAAAACTCGCCCTCCTCTCGCAGACGCTCGCATTCTGCAGTCCGCAGACGATATTCGACCGGGGCTACTCAATGGTGACGGATGCGGAGACTGGGCTTGTCATACGAGACGCAGGAGCAACCACCGCCGGGAAGGAAATAGTCGTACGGCCCTCCAAGGGTACACTCAGGGCAAAAGTTCTGTAAGCGGAATAAGGAAACTTTTACAGCTCGTCGAAGTTCTCGATGAAATCTTCTATATTAACCTCTTCCTCGCCGCTCCGGTCCACCTTGGGCTTCCGGGGGGCAGCGTAGGACACAGCCTTGGGCCGCACGTACTCAGGTTCCTTCGGCTTATCAAAGGAAGACACATCGACATCCTCGGATTCGACAGGAGAAAGAACAGTTTTTTCGGGAACTTTCGGAGCCGGAGGCCTCGTGACGATTGGTTCGAGAATTTTGTCAGCGGGAAGCTCGGGCATATCCTCCACCTCAGTCCCATCGGTCCACAGATAGGGGATTTCCCATCGCCTCAACGCCTCAAGATGATACTTCTTCGCAGGACAACCAGCGGCAAGGAACATATTCTTGCCGTCATTGAAAAATACAGGCTTGCTAAAGCGTACGCCTTCCGTTATCTTAGAACATTCAAGTTTAGTCTTTACGCTGCCCATAAAGCCGTCCTGCGAAGTACAGGAGGAATAGGTTGCTGGCACAGGAACAAATTCCTTGACTCATGCCGGAGCCGGATTTGCCCTCCATGCCGCCCTTCCCCAAAAAAAGTTATGGGGTCAAGGACGGCGGTAATGTACAGCACCGCACTTCCTTATCCTGCATTATTCTTTTATTATAACACGCTTTCCTCAATTGTCAAAGGAAAAATTCAAAAAAACGATGTTTTTTTGCTCCGCGCGACCCGGAACCCAATGTAGGGGCTCTGCCGGTCCGTTATGTCCCCTCCCCTCCGGGAAACGATGCCGCATCCTGCCACGCAGTACCAGGCTCCGCCCCGGCAGCAGCGCAGGTCACCGAAGTCAGCCCCGTCGATGGGAGTCGTCTCATCGATGACGGCGTAACGGTCCTGGCACCACTCCCAGACGTTCCCGCTCATATCGTAGAGGCCGAGCGTATTAGGCTTCTTGAGCCCCACCTGATGGCTCCCCCAGCCGGCAGTTCCTTCCATAAAATACGCCTCATCCACCGTCACGCCCCCGCCACAGGTGTTGTAGCGGTACCAGGCAACGCTGTCCTGCCCCGCGTCAAGCTCCGGGGGCTCCGCCCCATACCGGGCCTCGCTGTCCAAGCCCGCGTACATATAATTCCAGGCGGGACTTCCGGGCTTGCCTCCCCTCGCGGCGAATTCCCATTCTACCTCGGTCGGCAGGCGGAAGCCGTCCGCCTTGGGGACGACGGAGACGACGGCACTCGTTATATGCCCGCCTGCAAGCGTCGGCGAGCTTATCTGATAGACCTCCTTGTAGCCCTTCCTCGCGCTCAGAAGGTTGCAGAAGTAAAGCGCATCGTACCAGGTCACGCCCTCCACAGGACGCCTGCCATCTACCTCACCCGCGCACAAGGGATAAAGGGGGTCGCCGCTTGAAAAGCTCGGATCCGCGTCCACACCGAGGGGATTCCCCTCCATGACAGCCCTGTACTGATCTTTGGTCACGGGGAATCTGCCCAGCTGAAAGGAGGCAACCTTCAGATTCCTCCGCGCCGTGAATACTCCCTCATAATTCCAGAACGCGTTGGAAGGGCCGCCCTGCACTTTCGCGCCGTGAACGGAAACCATATCTATGTCCACGCCCCCGCCACGCGGATACACCACGAACACCACCGCACAGGCAAGACATAGGAATAAAACAAGCTTTCTCATAAAAGGACACCTCATAAAAAAAGGCCTCCGCCAAAGCGGATGCTGATTAGGTCACATCAGGACTACTTCAGCTCGCTGAAGTACTTGATGGTGCGGACCATTTGGCTCGTGTATGAGTTCTCATTGGAGTACCCAAACGCGAGCAGGTGCGAAGCGTTTGCCGGAGCGAAAACGCTGCAAGCGTGTTTCGCGACCAGTCCAACCGGACGACAATGAGAACAGCATGAAAAAGGCCTCCGCCGGGGCGGAGGCCGATTAGGTCACATCAGGACTACTTCAGCTCGCTGAAGTACTTAATGGTGCGAACCATCTGAGAGGTGTAGCTGTTCTCATTGTCGTACCAAGAGACAACCTGAACCTCGAAGAGGCCGTCGGCAACCTTGTTGACCATCGTCTGGGTGGAATCAAAGAGGGAGCCGAAGCGCATTCCGATGACATCGGAAGAGACAATCTCGTCCTCGTTGTAGCCGAAGGTCTCGGGATCAGCAGCCTTCTTCATAGCGGCGTTGACGGCATCCTTGGTAACATCGCTGCCCTTGACGACGGCGGTCAGGATGGTCGTAGAACCGGTGGGAACCGGAACGCGCTGGGCAGAGCCGATGAGCTTGCCGTTCAACTCGGGAATGACCAGGCCGATGGCCTTTGCAGCACCCGTGCTGTTCGGAACGATGTTCTGGGCACCGGCGCGTGAGCGGCGGAGGTCGCCCTTGCGCTGGGGTCCGTCAAGGATCATCTGGTCGCCAGTGTAGGCGTGGATGGTGCTCATGATTCCGCTCTGGATCGGGAAGGCATCGTTCAAAGCCTTGGCCATCGGGGCAAGGCAGTTCGTGGTGCAGGAAGCGGCGGA
>CACYDQ010000428.1 GCA_902773215.1 uncultured Spirochaetaceae bacterium
ACCAGATTTTCATAGGCCAGGGAGTCGGCTACCTGGGGAACGGGGCGACGACGGTCGTATTCCCGATGACAGCATTCGCCATGGCTTTCTCCCTCCTCTTCGGGGACGGGGCCGCAGCCATGTTCAGCCTGAAGCTCGGCGAGAACAAGCGTGAGGAGGCGGCAAAGAGCAGCCTCGCCGGAATAACGGGATTCGGGGTCGGGGGCCTCCTGATAGCCGCCGGCTACCTGCTCTTCTTTCCGACGCTCTGCCGCATGTTCGGCGCGTCCGACGCAATCCTCCCCTATGCGATTGACTACGGTACGATAATCACCTGCGGGCTCCCCTTCTTCGCCATCTGCGCGGGCGGGTCCAGCCTCATCAGGGCGGACGGCAACCCCCGCTACAACATGATAGGGCTTTTCGCAGGCACGGTCATCAACCTCGTGTGCGATCCCCTCTTCATCTTCGTCTTCCACTGGGGAGTCAAGGGGGCGGCCCTCGCGACGATTCTCGGGCAGTTCGTCAACGCCCTGCTGAACGTCTATTACTTCGCCCACAAGATGAGCAACGTGGAGCTGACCTCTGCCCTCTGGAAAAAGAGCTTCTCCTACATTCCCAAGGTCGCCCGTCTGGGCGTCTCCAGCTTCATCACCCAGATGTCCATGGTCGTCGCCATCGCCGCCCGCAACAACGTCCTCCTCCAGTACGGTATGCAGAGCAAGTACGGGCCCGACATCCCGATAACGACGCTCGGCATTACGATGAAAGTCTTTGCAATCATCATCAGCATCGTCATAGGCCTGTCCGCCGGAGCCCAGCCAATCTTCGGATACAACTACGGGAGCGGCCGCTACAGCCGGGTCAAGGAGTGCTACAAGCTCGTCGCCGTTTTGTGCACGGCGGTCTGCGTCGTTGCCTTCCTGGTGGCCCAGCTCAGGCCCATGGCGGTCATCAGCATATTCGGCTCGGAGAGCGAGCTCTACAATGAGTTCGCCGTCAAGTGCATGAGGATTTTCCTGATGCTTATCCCGACGGCGGGCGTGCAGATAATGAGCGGAATCTTCTTCCAGGCGCTCGGCCACCCGGTCCAGGCCTCCATCCTCTCCCTGTCCAAGCAGATTATCTTCCAGGTTCCCGCGACGCTGATTCTCCCCATGTTCATGGGCGTGGAAGGCGCACTGTGGGCGGGGCCGGTCTCCGACCTCCTGTCCATACTGCTGACGGTCATCCTGCTCCTCGCCTACTGGAAAAAGATTTTCACCAAGAAATAAAAAGGCGGGCTGAATGGCGGCAGGGCTTTCGCAGAGGCAGAGACAGTCTCAGATTCAGGCGATGGGTCAGAGCCAGATTCAGTCGCTCGAAATCCTGTCGATGGGCAGCGACGACCTGCGCGAGGCCGTCTACAAGGAAGTGCAGGAGAACCCGGCCCTCATCGTGACCAAGGATACAGCCGGAGGGAATGTCCGCCTGAGCCATGCCCCCACAAACACGACACGGATATCATCTGCCGCATCCGCGGCAGGGGAGCTGGAGAGCGACAGGCATCAGGCGGCCCTTGAGGCACATGCGGATACCCGGCTTTCCCTGCAAGATCATCTCATGTCACAGCTGCACGTGCAACGGCTTTCAGACAAGGAGATGCACCTGGGAGAACTGCTTATCGGCAACCTGGATTCCCGGGGATTCCACATACTCGCCCCCGTATCCCTTTTGGACAAGAACGGCAATGCCGGAGAAGGGGATGCGATGCTGCAAAAACTCCTTCCGCTTATCCAATCACTCGACCCGGCCGGCTGCTGCTGCAAAGACACGGAGGAGAGCCTGCTCATCCAGGCCCGCCAAAAGAACGATGCTCCCCGCCTCGCGCTCTTTCTGCTGGACGGGCACTTCGACTTCCTGAATCCCCCCGTAGTATCTTCCATAGTCCGCAAAGCGCGGGCTTTCTTTGAGGCACGGTCCAAGCTTTTCGGCGTAAAGGAAAACCCCGCATGGGAAGGAATGCGGATAGACGAGACGGCAGCGGAGAACGCCCTCGCCTTCATCCGCACGCTCGACCCCTTCCCCGCCCGTGCCTTCAGCACGACCGAAACCTGCTACGTTGCCCCGGACGTATACATAGAAAGGCTGCCCGATGAAGATATTCACGGCATCAAAGAAGATTTCTCCAAAGGCATTGTCGTGCAGGACAACACGGCATGGTCAGTCCGTCTTTCTTCCAACATACCTTCCATGGGAATCAACCCCTCATACGAAAAATACTCAGGGAATGACAGCACATCCGTCATCAGCATGGGAATACGGCGGGCAAAGGAATTCATCAGCGCACTGGAAGAGAGGCAGTCCACACTGCTCAGGGGAACCTGCATGATCGTGAAAAAGCAGCATGCGTTCTTTGAGTCAGGCCCGGGAAACCTCGTGACATTCCGCCAGAAGGACGTCGCCGCCGTCCTGGGACTGCATGAGGCAACGATATCCCGCATGACGAACAGCAAGTACCTGCAATGTTCCTGGGGACTGTTCCCTCTCAAGTATTTCTTTCTTACTTCCACAGCCACAGGGTCGGAAAGTCAAGAAGGAGAACAGTCTGCCAGCCGGGATCAGATCAAGGCCGAGATAAAGAAAATCCTCGCGGAGCACGAAAGCAATCCTGACAGCGCAAAGAAGAAACTATCCGACCAGAAGATAAGCGATATACTTTCAGAACGGGGCATCAAAGTTGCCCGCCGCACGGTCGCCAAGTACCGTGCGAATATGTAAGCACCGCTTACAGGGGCAAGCCAGACAGCATACCAGCGAGAAGAGAGAAAACAATCTGCACTATCAGGTTCAGGACAATCAGCGTGACTATCGTGATGATGAGCCCTGTCTTGTAGCTTATCTGCCTGTCACCGGTAAAGGTCCGCGATATTGCCGTGACAACCGGTCCCAGCATCTGGTCAATCTGGTAGGTCACGCTGCTACCGGAGAAGGAGCCCCCCGTAGCGAATATTATGATAAGGCGGACAACGAACAGCAGGATAAGCAGGCTTATGACGGAAGACACGATGCTCCCCGCCGTCTGCACGAGCAGCGAGAGAATGCTTCCCAGCCCGAGGACGGGACTGTTGGCAAGATGACTAAGAATCGTGCTGACAGCACCAAGCAGGCAGAGGGCTATCGCCGGACTGAAGTCCAGGCCTCCGATACGCATCCAGCGCATGCCGTGAAACAAATCAAGATAGGGATCACATATTGACGAAAGGAACTTCGTCACCGGATGGAAGGTCGCCCGGGGTATCCATGTCAAAATGATTCGTACCACACATACGATTGCATAAACCGAAACCAACGAGGCGAGAATCGCAAAAACCGTCCTAAGCATACTCCGTAAACCTTCCTATATTAACCTTCAGTTATTTTATGATGAGCCAATCCCAGAAGCTCGGGTCTTCCTGACCGATACGCCAGAACCCTATCCTGTCGCACCCCGCTTCCTGGTACTGCTTGCATTTCTCGATGGTGGAATAGGCATCCTCAAAGTAGCCCGTCACCTTTATCGTCTTGTCGAATGAAAAGTAAGGAACGCCATTATCCCTCTCCACTTCCCGGACCCCGTTCTCTCCCATTATGCGGTTGACCCCGGAGAAATACCAGGCCTGCCCGTAGGACTCTTCCTGCCAGGTCCTGCCGTAGAAGGGCAGACCCATGACGACCTTTTTCTTGGGAAGGACCGACAGGGCATAGTCAGCAATTCTCCTGCACCAGCCCGTGCTCGCGATTGGGCCCGGCTTGCTTGTGCTCCAGTGCTCGTCGTACGCCATGATAAAAATCCTGTCCACGTACGGCTCCAGCTTGGCGTAGTTGAACGCATCATCCGAGATTGTCTTGAGACGGGCAGGCACGGCTACAGTCAGCCACTTCTCCTGCCCAAGGCTTGCCCTCATGTCACGGATAAAGTTGCGGAAATTCTGCACGTCGCGGGCAGGAATAAGCTCGAAGTCGATGTTTATTCCGTCGTAGTTCTTCGCTGCATCCGTCAGTGTCGCGATAATCTTCTTGGTTATACCATACTGGGGATCAAGCACAAAGTGAGCGAGGGACCTGCTCTGGCAGGTGACGCTCAGGTGCTTGCGTCCCTTGAAGGAGTCAAACTTGGAGGCTTTAGGAATGCTGTCAAATTCGCCGTATGAGTTTACGTCCGCACTAAAGTAAACCAAATCGGTCACCTTCATGTCGTTCTTGAACTCGTTCTCCCTGTTCTGCATGACATAGCCCCAGACCTCGTGAAATTCCACGGGCCCGCCGGTAGGTATATCATGAAAATAGGAGAATTCTCCTTTCTCAACTTTCCTCTCCGACTCCTCGCTCGCAACCGCGGTATTCTCGCCCTTTTCATCCAAAGTGACAGGAGCATCTTCCTCCTTCACCGAGTCCTTGGTTCCGTTCGCGACGCACAGGGCGATGCAGAATGCGAAAACAAACAAGGACAATCCCAGATAGCGGTATTTCATCTCTTCTCTCCTTTTTTCTTCTTTATCCTACGGAACTTGAATCAGCTCGCGGGGCTTGCTGCCCTGTGCCGGACCGACTATACCGCGCTCCTCCATCTCCTCCACCAGGCGGGCCGCACGGTTGTAGCCAATCTTGAGCCGCCTCTGGATATAGGACGCGCTCGCCTTGCCCGCCTGAACAACGATATCCAGGGCCCGATCATAGAGCGGATCGTTGCCGTCGCTGAACGCCATCTGCTCCGCATCGTCGTCATCATCATCGGGAACAAAAATCTCATCATCTATGTACACAGGCTCGCCCCACTCCTTGACGGCAGCGACGACATCCTCAACCTCCTGATCGGATACAAACGTACCCTGTATGCGTACCGGGAAGGGATCGGTGGAACTTGCGTAAAGCATATCTCCTTTTCCGAGAAGCTTCTCCGCACCCATCTGATCTATGATGATACGGCTGTCGGTCTTGCTCGCCACCATAAAAGCGATGCGGCTCGGTATGTTCGCCTTGATGAGGCCGGTAATCACGTCTATGGAAGGACGCTGGGTCGCGAGCACCAGATGTATTCCGACCGCACGGCTCATTGCGGCGAGACGGGCCAGCACGCTCTCCAGCTGCTTGCCTGTCGTCGCCATCAGGTCGGCGAACTCATCGATGACGACTATCATATACGGAAGCTTCTCGGCAACCATGTGCCGGTCCGCAATCTTCTTGTTGTAGCTGGAGATGTCCCTCGCCCCCATGCCGTCCAGCAGGGAGTAGCGCCGCTCCATCTCGCAGAGACAGTACTGCAATGCCTGCATGGCCCGCTTGGGTTCCGTGATGACCGGGGTAAGCAGATGGGGTATATCATTGTAAAGCTTCAGCTCAACAATCTTGGGGTCTATGAGGATCAGCTTCACCTGGTCCGGGCTCCTCTTGTAAAGGATAGACAAAATCATCGAGTTGACGCAGACAGACTTTCCGCTGCCGGTCGAACCTGCAATGAGCAGGTGGGGAGTCTTGACCAAATCGATGACGACCTTCTCGCCCTGTATGTTCTTTCCGAGCACGACGGGAACGCCGAACTTCTTCCATTCGGGCAGATCCTGCTCGATGCACTCGCGGAAAGAGACGGTCGCACGGCTCTTGTTCGGAATCTCAATTCCCACGGCCTTCTTGCCGGGAATCGGGGCGACGATACGGACGGAACTTGCCGCCAGGCGGAGAGCAATGTTGTCCTGCAGGCTCGCGATTTTTGACAGCTTGACACCGGGCGCGGGGAGCAGCTCGAACATCGTGACGACAGGCCCCTTGCGGATGCCCGTCACGTCGGCCTTTATGCCGAACTCGCTGAGCGTCGCCATCAGGTTGGTTGCCGCCATCTTGGTCTCATCATCGATAATCCAGTAAGGATTGTCATCATACTCATTGAGCAAGTCCGTAGAGATAACATACGGGGCATGGGCTTTTGCCTGTGTTACCGGAACTGCCGGAGCTATGAGAGCCTTCGGCATCACGGGCTCAGGAACAAGTTCCTCACGGGCATCGTCAGATTCGAGAAGCGCATCCACATGCTGGGGAAGCATCTCCTCAGGCTGGGACTGCTCCGATTCTTCCTCTGTAACGACGGACTCCTCTTCCACAATGTCGAAGACATCCGGCTCCTCTTTGGCGAAGTCCTCCGTCATCTCCTCCTCTTCCTCGACGATGACCTCATCATCTATGTCCAGAAGCTGTTCATCAGCCTGAGACTGTTCGTCAGCCAGAAGTTGCGCATCAGCCTCTTCAGGAACCTGCTCCTCGGCCTCCCTCTGCGCATCGTAGTCCATCTTCTCGAAAACAGGAGAGAGGGATGGCATGGCGGCCGGCGGCTCGCTCTCCGCTACCGGGGCGGCCTGCAAAAGCGGCTCCACCACGGGCAGCTCATCCATGACCGATGCTTCCTCGCATACCAGGATGGAATTTGCCAGGCGGACAAAGTCTGAATGCGTGATGGCATACTCCACCGCTATGCCCTCAAGCGGGCCATCCTCATACGCATCAATATAATCATCGATTTCATTGACAGTATCGATAGCATCG
>CACYDQ010000429.1 GCA_902773215.1 uncultured Spirochaetaceae bacterium
CGTGGACACCTGCACGGGAGACCTCGGCGCACCCGCCTACCGCAAGTGGGATTTGGAGGCATGGATGCCCGGCCGCTCCGACGAGAAGCACCCCGACGGAGACTACGGGGAGGTCACGTCCACGTCCAACTGCACGGACTACCAGGCCCGCCGCCTGAACGTCAAGTTCCGCGACGACGACGGCAAGAACAAGTACGTCCACATGCTCAACGGTACGGCCATCGCCGTCGGGAGAGCCATGCTCGCGATACTGGAGAACTACCAGAACGCCGACGGCTCCGTCACCGTGCCGCCCGTCCTCGTTCCGCTCTGCGGGTTCGACAAGATAAGCCCCAAAAGCAAGTAGGAGAGAAAGATGCCCAGGAACGGCAACTATGCCAGGTCCATTTTCGTCATGCTCGTCCTCTTCGGTATCGTGCTCCTCTGCACGGTGCTGAAGACGACCGCATCCTTCGTCCTGCCGCTGACATTCGCCCTCCTGCTCTCATTCGTCTTCTACCCCTTCTGCAAGGGCATGAAGAAGCTCCACGTGCCCTGGCTCGTCAGCATAGTCATCATACTGGCCATAGCCATCGTGGTGATTTACTTCATCGTCACACTGCTCGTCACGTCCTTGCAGACAATCATCGAGGCATACCCCCGCTACGAGGCCCGCTTCATGTCTATCTACAAGACGCTGGCGGTGACGCTCAAGCTCCCCTTTGACGAGGACCTGTCCCTCTTCTCCAACCTGATGAACTCTTTGAACATCAGGGGCTTCCTCCAGAACATCGCGATAAGCCTGAGCACATCGCTTGTCTCTTTCTCCAAGATTTTCCTGATGATCGTGCTTCTCGTGATTTTCCTCCTGATGGAGTTCAACACGATGAAGCTCAAGTTCAACGTCGCGTTCACGTCAGCGGAGACCCACGAGAAAATCCTCAGGATTGTCCGCAATACGATTGCCGAGGTAACCCATTATATATCGATAAAGTTCTTGATTTCACTCGCGACGGGCCTGCTCGTAACAATCGGCACGTCCATCGTCAAGATGGATTTCCCGGTCATCTGGGGCTTCCTCGCCTTCATCCTGAACTTCATCCCCAACTTCGGCTCGATTATCTCCTGCCTGGTCACCGGCCTTTTTGCCCTGCTCCAGTTCTACCCGAGGATCGGGCACGTGGTTTACGTCTTCGTCATGGTTCTGTCCGTGAACATGATTCTGGGCAACTTCGTGGAGCCGCGCTGGGAAGGCCGCGACCTGGGCCTGTCGCCCTTTATCATCCTGGTCTCCCTCTCGCTCTGGGGCTACATCTGGGGCTTTGTCGGGATGATCCTCGCCGTCCCCATGACCGTGATAATCAAGATTATCTGCGAGAACGTGGAGTCACTCCGCCCCGTCGCCATCATGATCGGCGGCAACCCGGGAAAACTGGGCAAGTATTCCGATGCCATGGCGGGAGAGGAAGCACAGAACCCGAGCTGAGGGCTGAGCCGTACTTGCCAGCCTGTTACGATTTCAGTATAATCCTTTTCTACCGGGGTGGAGGAAACATTTCCTCCTGAGATTATACCCGCAGAACCTGATCCGGTTAGTACCGGCGGAGGAAGGATATGAAAAGAAATTCACGCAATCCGATTACATTGTCTGCAAGGCTGTTCCTGCCCTTGCTGTCTCTCTCTCTTATGGCGGGCTGCCAGAAAAAAGCCGCCAGCTCTGCAGAAAACGCAAAGTCCGTTCCTGCCGACCGGCTTGAGGAAGTCGTCGCCTATACCTACGACAGTTTTGCCGGTGAGTGGGGGCCGGGCGCGGAGCTGGCAGAAAAGTTCCAGAAGAAGACAGGGAAGAAGCTGATTCTCATAGACTGCGGGGAAGCAATACAGGCGCTGAACAAAGCCGTGATGGAAAAAGATGACCCGCAGGCCGACGTCATCATCGGCATAGACAACAACCTCGCCGCCCGGGCCAGGGAACTGGACGTGCTGGAAGCCTACAGGCCCAAGGATGCAAAGAAAACGATAGACCAGCGGCTTGAGGACGAGCTGGGCGGCGACTGGCTCCTGACCCCGTATGATTACAGCCACTTCGCGATGATTTTTGACACGGAGAGCGGCATAGAGCCTCCTGCCGCCCTGGAGGATTTGACAAAGGACATCTACAAGAAGAAGATAATCCTCATGGATCCCCGCACGTCCACGCCGGGACTGGGCTTTTTGACCTGGACGGTCAGCGTGTTCGGGAACAGGGCCGGAGATTACTGGAAAAATCTCAAACCGAGCATACTGACGATGACTTCCAGCTGGAGCGAAGGATGGGGCATGTTCATGGACGGGGAAGCCCCGCTCGTCGTCAGCTACACGACCAGCCCCGCCTACAACGTCGAGTACGACAAGAATTACCGCTACAAGGCGCTGGTGTTTGAACAGGGGCACGTGGAGCAGGTGGAAGGATACGGGCTCGTGAAGGGCGCGCCGAACAAAGAAGGAGCGAAGCTCTTCATGGACTTCCTCATCTCCGCCGAGGCGCAGAATGCCATTCCCCTTACCCAGTGGATGTACCCGGTCAACCGTGAAGTCTCCCTCCCCCAGAGCTACATAGAGGCAGCCCCAATACCGGGCAAGACACTTGAGAGCAAAGGCAAGGAGGCTCAAAGCTTGCTCGACTCCGTTATCGACATCGTTTCTAAATGACAATTCACGGCAGCAGGGCGGGATTAATCCACGCCCTGCAATCAGCCTGTATTCTTCTGGCCGTCCTGCTTTTTTTCCTGACAATCATATCGTTCGCCCTGCCACTGGCAAAGGCGTTCATGCCGCTCATCTCGGACGGCTTCCCGGCATCGAGATACGGAATAAGCCGGCTGGCCAGAATCACGGGCTACACATTCCAGGAGGCGGCGGCCTCCACCCTGCTCGCGCTGCTGATAGGACTTCCGGCGGCATTCCTTGTCGCACGGCGGACCTTTCCCGGCAGGAGGTTGCTCTCCTCCTTTGCGGCAATTCCCCTCTGCGTGCCTCCGCTCATCGTTGCCCTGGGCTACATCTCAAGCTTCGGCATGGCGGGATACGCGAACAAGCTGCTTTCCCTGATGACAGGCAGGGAAAGCCTGAACATCCTCTATTCGTTCAGGGGACTTGTCATGACGCAGGGCTTCTACAACTTTCCCATAATCATGGCCAGCGTCGCAAACGCATGGAGCCAGATTGACAGCGATCAGGCAGACAGCGCAAGGCTTCTCGGCGCAGGAGAGGCACGGTGCTTTTTCAACATAACGCTCATACAACTGCTGCCGTCCATCATCTCCGGGGCAATCACAGTCTTCATCTACTGCTTCTTCTCGTTCATGTTCGTCCTCCTCTTCGGTGCGATGGGAGGCACGACGCTCGAGGTCGCGATTTACCACGCAGGACGCAGCCAGATGCAGTTCACCGAGGCGGCGAGCCTGGCCCTGCTGGAAAGCGCGACCGCCCTCACCGCCCTCTTCCTGCTCGCAAAAGCCGAGGACGCAGCCAGGCGGCTCAAGGGCCTGTCATTCCGGGGAAAATCCGCCACGCTCCTCCCAGTCGGCACACGGGAAACCCCGCTCGTTGCCGTATTCCTCGGCGTCATCGCGGTCTTCTTTGTCATGCCCTTGCTCTCCATCATAATCTCCTCCCTGACGGCACGGACGGGCGGCAGGAAGCTGTTCTCGCTCGAAGCATGGAGGCAGCTGCTGGCTATGAGGAGTTTCTACCACTCGCTCAGGAATACCCTGCTTGTCGCGGCGGCGACGAGCCTTCTCTGCACGGCGACGGCATTGGTCCAGTCCCTGCTGCTCAGGCTGCCCCTGTTCAAGGGCAGGGCATTTTTCCGCACGGTTCCCCTCCTGCCTCTGACGGTCTCCTCCGTCCTGATGGGACTGGGGATGACCATGCTCGTCAGGCGGGGACATCCCGTCCAGCTGGTGCTCGCACAGACAGCATTATACTGGCCGTTCGCATTCAGGCAAATTCAGTCCTGCATGGCAAAAATCCCGGAGAACGTCACGGACGCGGCGGCGACGCTTTCCCCCTGCCGGACGGACGTGCTGTTCCGGGTCATCCTCCCCTACTGCAAGCGGGGCATACTCAGCGGGGCGGGCTTCTGCTTTGCGATGAGCTGCTCGGACGCGACGCTCCCCCTCGTTCTCTCGGTTTACCAGTTCGACACGCTCTCGCTCTTCACCTATCGGCTTGCAGGAAGTTACCGGCTGCCCCAGGCCTCCGCGTCCGGAACAGTCCTGGGGGCCTGCTGCATTCTGGCATTCGCGCTCTCGAACAGGGCAAACAGAGTAAAGGAGAATCATGGCATATCTTGAATGTACGGGCCTCTACAAAGACTGGGGCAGGGCCACGGCTGCCGGCGTGACCGTCAATGTCTCTTTCACGGCGGACAAGGGCAGCATGACCAGCATCGTCGGGGCGAGCGGCTGCGGCAAGTCCACGGTGCTCCGACTTGTCGCGGGGATTCTCACGGCGGACAAAAATCCTGCCGGGACAAAAGCGAAGATAACGCTGGACGGCAAGGACATAACGGCCCTGCCGCCGGGCAAACGGGAATGCGGCCTTGTCTTCCAGAACGGGGCACTCTTTCTGCACATGACGGCGGAGGACAACGTCGCCTACGGCCTTGTCTGCCGGGGGGAAAAAAAGAAAGAGGCACGGGAAAAAGCACGGGAATTCCTAGAGCTCTTCAACATGAAAGAGCTTGCCAAACGCTACCCGGAGACGCTGAGTGGCGGAGAAGCCCAGCGGGTAGCCCTCGCGCGGACCCTCATCGTCAGACCCAAGCTGGTCCTCCTTGACGAGCCGCTGTCCGCCCTGGACGCGCCGATGCGGAAAAAGCTCGCGCAGGAAATCGTCTCCATGCAGAAGAAGATAGGCTTCACCGCCGTCATGGTGACGCACGACATCGGCGAAGCCAAAATGATGAGCGACCGGATAATCCTGATGGAAAAAGGCCGCATACGGTGGGAAGGGGCCGCAGGAGAGTTCGACGAAAAAGTGCAAGAAAAATGCTATAAATAGCAAAAAATTGCTAATTACTTTTGCATTTTACCTTTATATTATTCTGGCAAAACTTCAATCCCGAAAGGAGAAAGCTATGGAAGATTTTGAAATCGAAAACGGGGTGCTGAAAAAGTACAACGGAAAAGCAAGAACTGTTGGCATTCCAGATGGCGTAACTGAAATCGGAGAAGCTGCATTCTATTGCTGCAATTTTCTAAAGTCGGTTACCGTCTCCCATAGCGTAGCAAAAATTGGTGATGAAGCGTTCGCTGGTTGCGATTCGCTCGCGACAATCAATATCCCTGTCAGTGTGACAGAAATCGGCGAAGATGCACTCGCAGGATGCAAATCTCTTTCAGAATTTGGCTACAATGGCACAAAAGCGCAGTGGGAAGCTGTTAAAAAAGATGAGGATTGGCACAAAGGCGTTTTCACAAAATGTGTATGCTGTTCTGACGGGATGGTTGAACTCCCGCAGTTCAACATTAAAGATGGTGTGCTACACAGATACCTCGGTGCAGACCCAGTTGTTGCAGTTCCTGACGGCGTGACGGAAATCGGGTCAAGTGCCTTCACCAGCTGCGACAAGCTTGTGTCTGTCAGCATCCCTGAGAGCATAACATATATCGGTATTTGGGCATTTGCCGGTTGCTCATCGCTTGTGTCTGTCAGCATTCAAAGCAACTTAACGAGCATTGGTGCGGGCGCAGTCGAAATGTACGGATCGCTGGCAGCTGTGAATATTCCTGCAAACGTAACGGGAATCGAATTTGGAGCATTTGCTTCATGCACAGCTCTTGCGTCGATTGTGCTTCCAGCCACCCTGACGTATATAGACAGCTTCGCGTTCAGCGATTGTCCGTCGCTTAAAGAAATACGCTTCGATGGCACAATTGAGCAATGGAAAGCAGTTGAAAAATGTTGGAGCTGGCTCACCGGCGCTCCTGTTACAGCAGTAATCTGCACTGACGGTGAACTTTCGCTCTAAGCAAGGCGGAATAGGACGCATGAAATCGCAAAAGACGAAGCTCAGCTTGCAGAAGATTGCGTGACCGTTTGAGCCGGCTCAGCTTTTCTCCCGCCGCTCGAAAAGCCACTGCTGGATGCGGAAGATCAGGGCTGGGTTCAGCCGGTAGATAAAGCCCTTGACGGCTTTTTTCGCGCCGTCTTTCCAGGTCATGTCCGCCCGGTCCGTCTCAAGGACAAAGCCTTCCCGCCCGCAGAACTCGCGGAAGCCCCTGACCAGGCGGCCCCGCCCCACGGACCCGTCACCGGTCGGGTCAAAGAAGCTGAAAAGGGATTCACCAGAAAGCCGCCAGACGGACTGGGACAAGTCACGTGACCAGACGGTTCCTTCCCGCTCGAAGTCCCATGCGCTGACGCTGTGGCCGTCCAGAAGCGACTCAATGTAAAGGCTGTCCCAGATTGCCGGAGGATTCACGGATACCCGGTATGGCTCGTCCCGCCCTATCTCGCTGAAGGAAATCCCCTCCCCGCTTTGAACCGCAGCCCCGCGCGAGTCCCTGTCGGACAGCTTGAAGATGCCCGCACGTTTGTCCTGCACGACACGGAAGGCGGCATCTATCTTGCCCCCGTCCACCGGGGCAGAGAGGATAAAGTCGTCCAGCATGACAAGGACGTGGCGGGTCGGAATCTGCCGCACGGCATACAGGAGGCAGTCGCTCCAGCTCTTGCCCCTGCCCGCCATCAGGACTTCGTCGAAGAAGCGGGGTGTGACGGCATTCGCATCTCCTTCTGCCCGGCAGTCCCGGCTCTCGGTCAGGAGGTACTTCTTGAAAGGGCAGCCGGGCCAGTATTTGACCGCCGACTGCTCAAAGACGCTCACTATGTCCATGTACTTGTCACAGGAGACAAGCAGGAGCGAAAGCCCTTCTTCTTTTTCCATGCAGCCCTCCCCTATTTGAAGTAACCCAGCGTAACAGGGTTTGTCTCGGTGCAGGAGA
>CACYDQ010000430.1 GCA_902773215.1 uncultured Spirochaetaceae bacterium
CAAGATGGGCGTGACCGTGGAGCATGCCGAGAACGGCGAGGTGGCACTCAACATGTTCTCTGCCTCTGATGCAGGGCATTACGATGCCATCTTCATGGACATCCAGATGCCCAAGATGGACGGTTACGGGGCTACCCAGGCCATCCGTGCGCTGGAGAGGCCTGATGCGGCGAAAATACCGATCATCGCGATGACTGCGAACGCCTTTGCCGATGCCGTTCAGAAGGCAAAAGAGGCCAAAATGGACGAGTACATCACCAAGCCGCTCGACCCCGAGAGGCTCAGGGAAATCCTTCTGGAGCAGCTGGAAAAGGGAAAGAAGGCCTAGGAACTGAAGCGTTCCAGTACTTTCTTGTCCCCGGTTTTCTCTATCAGGACCAGGTGGTCTCCTGCGCTCAACACCGTGTTTCCTCCGGGAATCTCGTAATCCGTTGCCCCGATTTTCTTGATCAGGAGCAGCAGGTACTCACCGGGCTTGGCTACGTCCTTGAGCGCCTTGCCGGAGAACTTGCTTGACGAGGGCAGGTCGCATTCCACCAGCTCGAAGGCACCCCCGGAAACCGTATGTATTCCCGTGACGTTCTTGCCGTGCAGGTGGCTCATAATCGAATCTACGATGGTGTCCCTGAGCGGGATGGGGACCTTGACCCCCAGCTTGCGGGCTATGTCCGCGAACTGGGACTGGGCAACGAGGGCGATGGCCTTGTCTACCCCGAGCGACTCCATATAGGCGGAGATAATCATGTTCATCTCATGGTTGTGGGTGGCCGCAATCAGCAGGTCGAACTTGTCCAGCCCCTCCTCCTTGACCAGGCTTTCGTCCGTTATGTCCCCGCAGAGGACTTTTGCCGTGGGAAAGCGCTCGCAGGCTTCCTTGCAGCGCTCCTTGTTGCTGTCTACGATGACGAAGTTGTTCACCTTCTTTGTGGCCGCTCCGCCGAAGAGATTCTTGTAGAAGGGCTGCTTGTTCTTCTCTATGAGGTGGTCGGCGACGTTCGTCCCTATCCTGCCGGCCCCGACCATGACGATTTTGCGGAGCGCGTCCAGCTTGGCACCGCAGAGGGGGAGCAGACGGGGCAGGTTCACGGTCTCCGTCAGTATGCCTATCCTGTCACCGGCATGGAGAATTGAGTCTCCGAAAGGCAGGGAGGATGTTCCGCCGCTCTCCACGAAGACGACGATGAACTTGAAGTCCGCCAGCTTCCTGAGGTCCTTGAGCGCCACGGAGTCGAAAGAGCTGCCCTGCGCCACCTCCAGGGCGGTCAGCTCGAACTTGTCCCCGAAGGTCACTATGTCGCTGACGGCCCCGTGCTCCACCGCCTTGACGATGGCCTCCGCCGCCTCTATATCCGGGTGAATCATGAAGTCTATGCCGTAGAGGGGACGGTGCTTGCCGGAGAAGGTGTCCGCGTGCTTCCTGGCGGCCTCGCCTGCGTTGACATAGTAGGCATAGTTCCTGACGCGGGCTATCTTGAGCAGGGCCGGATATACCGAGTCCACCATGGAGCAGGTAATCATGTTTATCTCATCATTCTCGGTCAGCGTGATGAGCGCGTCTGCCTTTGCGATGCCCGCATCCTCCAGGGTCTTGAGGTTGTTGCCGTCCGCCTGGATAAGCTTGCAGTCCAGGATGTTTCCGGCGTGGCGGATTATGTCGTCATCGTTGTCAATCAGCACGACATCGTTCTTCTCGTTGATGAGCCTTTTCGCAAGCTGGACCCCGGTGAAGCCCGCTCCGATTATCACGGTGTTCATAGCTGTCTATTATAGCGCAAGGCGGAGGAAAAATCACCCCTTTGTTTTTTCTTATTGAACAATTTAAAAAAAAACGGTAAATTAATGCTAAAGATTTCTATATATAGGAGTTCACTTTTATGGCAGATGTAAAGGTTGCTATCAATGGTTTCGGCCGCATTGGCCGCTTGGCTTTCCGCCAGATGTTCGGCGCGAAGGGCTACGAGGTTGTCGCTATCAACGACCTCACCAGCCCCACGATGCTTGCCCACCTTTTGAAGTATGACACCGCCCAGGGCGGATATGCCGGAAAGATCGGCGAGAAGAACCACACGGTTGAGGCCCACGACGGCGAGGGTGAGGACAACTACATCGTCGTTGACGGCAAGAAGATCGTCATTTACAAGTGCAAGGGACCCGATGCCGCCAACCTTCCCGCTTGGGGAAAGATGGGAATCGACGTCGTCCTCGAGTGCACGGGCTTCTACACCTCCAAGGCCAAGTCTGAGGAGCACATCAAGGCCGGTGCCCGCAAGGTCGTCATCTCTGCTCCTGCTGGAAACGATCTCCCGACGATTGTCTACAACGTCAACCACAAGACCCTGAAGGCTTCCGACACCGTCATCTCCGCTGCTTCCTGCACCACGAACTGCCTTGCCCCGATGGCCAAGGCTCTCAATGATGCCTTCCCGATCCAGAGCGGAATCATGAGCACCATCCACGCCTACACCGGCGACCAGATGATCCTTGACGGACCCCAGCGCAAGGGTGACCTCCGCCGCTCACGCGCCGGGGCCCAGAACATCGTTCCGAACAGCACTGGTGCTGCCAAGGCCATCGGCCTGGTTATTCCCGAGCTGAACGGCAAACTGATCGGCTCCGCCCAGCGCGTCCCGGTTCCCACCGGCTCCACCACCATCCTGGTGGCCGTCGTGAAG
>CACYDQ010000431.1 GCA_902773215.1 uncultured Spirochaetaceae bacterium
CGAAATCCGTCTGCCACACGACTTTCTTCTTGCAGGACGCAAGCGAAAGCAGCAGGGCAGCGGAAAGCAGAAGCAGGAACGCGCGGAAAGGAAGCCGTATCATTGGGCAAACAGCCAGTCCCGGATTTCCTCTATGCCGGTGCCGATACACCAGGTGTACTCGTGGCAGCCACCGTCAATCACCGTGTACTTGACCGCGCCCTTCTTTTTGGCAAGCTCCTTGGCTGCCTTGGAGAACTGTTTCTCGTCGTAGTCCACATCCCAAGTGGCGCGGGCGACACCCATGCCGTCCTTCTCCCAGTCATCGACGATTTTGTCCATCGCGCCGCGCGCCTTCTGGTCATTGGAGGAAACCATAATCCAGAATTTCTCCTTTTCCAGCCCATCGACAGACTTGAGCCCGCTGGTGGGGGACATCACGAACTGCGCCGCGTAGAAACCGGGATACCTCTGGCCTATCATGAGGTTCGCCACCGCGCCCTCGCCCTGACCGACGGCATAGTACCTGTTCCTGTCCACCCTGGAGTCGGAAAGCTCCTTCCTGATGGCGCGGTATATCGCCTCCAGCACCGGGGTCCAGCTGCCGTCCTCCTTGATCATGGGGCCGTACTGCTCCTTGGAATACTTGGGGTACTGGATGGCGATGACGATGGCCTTATGCTTGTCCTGCTCCGCCTCGGAGCCCCAGACCAGCCCCCCCGCGCCCTGCAGGAGCGTGGACTTGCTGACGTTCGTGCTCGCCCTGGAGTCGGGGATGAAAATCACGACCGGGTAGTTCCACGCGCTCGTATAGTACAGCGGCATATAGAGGCAGTAGCGGATTTCGATTCCCGTGTCGTCGTCCTTGTAGAGCTTTTCCATGAAGTTCTTGACCTCGCTGGGCTCGGCAATCTTCTTGGTCTGTATGGAGGCAGGGCCGGTGTAGACCGTGCCGCCCCCCGCGACGCTGACCTCGCCTTTCTGCGTGATGGTGACGTACTTGCTGAACTGAATGTCGCTGTTGACTTCCTGATCCCCGTCCCCGGGATACCAGATGTTGTCGCAGTCAAAGAAAATCCTGACGTTCTTGCCGTCCACGGACACGGACTTAATCTCGCGGCCCTCCGCATAATAGTCGTCCACGGAGACACTGGTCGGGTCCAGCTTCTTCCGGTAGAGTATGGTCACCGACCTGACCTTGTAGCCGTCGCTGAACATCTGGGCCTCGCCCTCCGCCATGACAATACCCTCTTTCGCGGGAACCATCTTGACGCTCGCCGCGAACGCCACATCCGCCAGCGCGGACAGGCACACGGCCGCCGCCAACAATCTGAATGCTTTTCTCATAAATCAAAAACCCCTCAAATTTTCATTTTTTATAGAAATGTATAGAAAATCTTCTATATACCTATACAAACAATCATGCGCCCTGTACGGAACAAACGGTCAGGACAATGCCACGTCCAGCACCATCATCAGGGCAAAACCGACCGCAAAGCCAATCGTGCAGATGTCGGTCTTCTCGTCCCGGCTCGCCTCGGGAAGGAGCTCCTCCACGACGACGTACATCATCGCCCCCGCCGCGAACGCCAGCAAGTAGGGCAGAAGGCCGGTCACGAAGCCCGTCAGCAGGATTGTCAGGACTGCGGCGGCTGGCTCCACGATTCCAGAGAGCGCACCATAGACGAAGGACTTGAGCCTGCCGTTGCCCTCCGTGCGGAGGGGCATGGAGACGATGGCCCCCTCGGGGAAATTCTGTATCGCGATTCCGACAGAGAGTGCGAGGGCCGCCTGAAAGCTTATGCCCGCGCTGCCACCCATCATCGCTGCGGCGACCACACCGACCGCCATTCCCTCGGGAATGTTGTGCAGGGTCACGGCGAGGACAAGCATCGCCGTCCTGGAGGCCCTGCTTCTGGGACCTTCCGGGGTCTTCGCGAGCGCGTGAAGGTGCGGGGTAATCTTATCCAGCAGGAAGAGGAAGGCGATTCCCAGGGCAAAGCCGGAGAGGGCAGGAAGGAAGGCAAGCTTCCCCATCGGGGCCGACTGCTCCATGCTGGGGATAAGCAGCGACCACACCGAGGCCGCGACCATCACCCCGGCGGCGAATCCCGCCAGGACGCGCTCAAGGCCGTCGTTCATCTCGCGCCTCATCAGAAGGACGCAGGAGGCACCCAAGGCCGTCCCGAGGAACGGCAGCAGCAACATCAAAACTACACCTGCCATTCCTCCATTATATAGGACAAAGCGGGAAAAGGCAATTGCCTCAGACCGTGCGGACATTTTGGGTCATTTTGACATAGTTTTCTTAAAGCATAGTTGAG
>CACYDQ010000432.1 GCA_902773215.1 uncultured Spirochaetaceae bacterium
CTCCCTCTGGGGCATCCTCTGTGCCGGAACGGTGTTTGCCTCCGCCTTTGCCGGCGGGAGCTTTTACCATGCCCGGTATCTGGAACTGCCACAACGTGCCCCGGTCTGCATTGCCCTGAGTACGTACGCGTTCATGTCCTTACTTCCAGCGGCACGATTGCTCAAGAAGAAGGTGCGGTTCAATTATGTGCTCGCGTTCCATGCGCTTGTCGTTACCGGATTTCTGCTCGTCATCCTCGCCGCAGGTATTTCGGGGAACAGCCCGCACGTAAAGCTGCTCGACAAAGCGATGTCCTTTACGAGCTTTGCCTGTGTTTTCCTTGTGGCGGGTTACTTCATCTACGAGGCATATATGGAAGGCTCCCTTGCAAAGGCGAATATCGCCGCCTGTTATGCCGCGCTCGCCCTGATCATAAAATTCTTCAGTGATGACTATGGCTTTGTCTCGAAAGGAATTCTGTTCATCGTGCTTGGCGTTGTCATGCTGCTTTTGAACTTGCTCCTGCTCCGCATGGAGAGGAACAGAAAAACAACCGTGGAGGTTCAGAATGAAGCTGACAGATAAAACGAGGCTGGCGCTCATCGCCGCCGCAATCGCAGTGCAGCTCGCCGTCGCCCTTTCGCTTCTCTTTTACACGACGCGGGTAAGAAGCCATGCGCTTAAGGCAGGCAGCATCATCTCGCTCGCATGCAAGGCTTACGATCCTTTCAGCCCCTTCAAGGGCCGCTACGTCCGACTGACATTCGAGCAGTCCGATATTCCAAGCGGGCAGCTGGACGATGAGAGCAAGGAACATCTGGCTGACTCCCAGGGCAAGAAAGTCTGCTGCCGTATGCAGGAAGGCAAGGATGGAATCTGGACGGTGACCGGAATCCGCCGCACAAACCCGAAAGACGGGAAAGTGTATATAGAAGCAAAGAACCGCTGGTACAGCGACACGAATGTCAGCATGGAGTATGCCTTCAACGAGTATTACATGCAGGAGAATTACGCCCGCCTCGTGGACCGCATACAGTGGAACGACTTCAATGCGCTTGAGCCGGTGTTGTCCCTCTACGTCGGCAAGGACGGCCGCTGCGTCCAGAAGGATTTGACCGTCTTGGACGCAGGTGAGCGCATTGCCATAGAGGAATACTGCCGCCGAAGGCTGAACAACCGCGAGTAATTAGAACAGGCAGGCCTCCAGCATTTCCTTCTTCCTGAGCGCAGAAAGCCATGACGCGGGAATAGCATCGTAACCGTACAGTATGCCCGCAAGTCCGCCGGTCACCGCACCCACGGTGTCCGTGTCCTCGCCGAGGTTCACGGCGGCCTCTACCGCAGCCCGGAAGGAGTCCGTCGTTAACAGGCACCAGAGGGCGGCTTCCAGCGTGTCCACGACGAAACCCGATGAGCGTATGCTATCCCGTGTCCTGCTTCCTATCGATGCGAGCGGTTCAAATGTCTTGGACAGCTTCCGCACGTTGTCCTGTACCGCGTCTTTGACGGACTTCCCCGCGATCAAATCCCGCGCTATGTGAATGTAAATGCGGCATGCCTCGCAGGAGATGGCGTGAGCATGGGTAATCGATGACACCGCGTCTATCACGCTGTCATCGGCAGACTCCACGAACGCAAGTGGGATAATTCGCATCAGCGAGCCGTTACCGTTGGAATAAAAGTCGTCCAGCCCCTTCCCCCGTTTTACGGCCGCATAGCAGGTGTTGCCGATGTCAAACGCCTTTCCGTCCTGTGTGTATCTGCCAGAAGAGAGCCATGAAGAGAACTTGTCCCGAATGTCCTCAATGTCCACCCGGCCCTTCTCCCGTATACTGTCACACAGGGCGAGCGTCATGCTCGTGTCGTCCGTCCACGTCCCCGCCTCCTTGCCGAAGCAGTCGCAGTAGAGCATCTCCGTTACCTGCGGATAAGAGCCTCTGTCCTCGAACTGCACCGGCGAGCCGAGCGCATCCCCCACCGCAACACCGTACACCGCATCACGAAGCTTTGCAACCATACTTTTACCCTCCATACGATTTGCATTGCAAGGGAACAGGCAGCCCTGCCCCCTGTGTCTGCACATAGTATACAGCATAAAGGGGGCAGGTGGTCGCCAAAAAGGCGACAAAGCGAGAGAAAAACTGTGTATAATGAATGTATCTTTGACACAAAATAGTTTCAGCTAAAACAGGAGAAAACTAT
This sequence comes from uncultured Spirochaetaceae bacterium, assembly GCA_902773215.1. GTDB lineage: Bacteria > Spirochaetota > Spirochaetia > Treponematales > Treponemataceae > Treponema_D. The sequence goes on from CACYDQ010000432.1 coordinate 2,183, forward strand.
GAGCAGATACAATGAAAAGAGAGAAAATGAAAACAATTATCATGGAATTATTTTCCATGTTCATACTACGAGCGAACCGCGCTATGGAAAAGCCTTGATTCATGGCGAGTGGAAAGAAGTGACCATGTTTGACGGTTACTTTCAGAATATGCTCTCAGAACACCAAGATGTAAAATGCATCGGAATCATCGTCGGCTATTTTGACTTGAAGCCGAATTCCTTTTTTTCTGGAGAAGGCAGAGCTTACGAAGAAGATTCTTCTTGTACAAGATACATTCTGGGACTTGGATACAGCAGGGATTTTTATATTGCGGAAGAAGATGCTTTCCTGACAGAAGAGGTCATGAGAGCATATCAGGAAAAGCAGATTAAAGAGAAGAACACCTTGGATTACAAAAGAATCAACAAGTCTGTCATGGACAATACCCAGGAGCTGTGCGGATGCTTGGACTACCTCAAAAAGGCCATCGTGGATTCTATCAGCAGAGAGTATATCGTTCGCCAGGAAGATGTTTTCGAACTGACTGATATGACCGCAAACGAGGACATGAAAATCATCGTGTCCAAGGAACGAACCTTTGAGGCCGCAGAGAAATACAAGGGAAATAAAATATGCTGCCTTGATTTTGCAAACTGCCACAGCGTAGGAGGCTCTCCTTGGTATGCGGGGGCACAGGAAGAGTCCATGTGTAGGATTTCAACCCTGTATCCGTGCATATATGCGAAAAAAGAAGAGTTCTATGAAAAACATATCCTAAAATATCAGGCGCGTAAAATCGACGATATGGGAACAGACGACATCATTTACGTCCCCGATGTCGTTGTGTTCAAGACAGACGAGTCAATTCCAAAACTGAAGGAGGAATCCTCTTGGTTCAAAACGGATGTAATCGTTTGTGCCGCACCGGAATTGGACTGGGAATACGATGAGACCAGATACAGGAACATCATGGAATCACGCATAAAGCGAATCCTTGATGTCGCCGCAAAGGAAAAGGTCAAAGTCCTGATTCTCGGCGCGTTCGGCTGCGGGGCGTTCAACAATCCGCCAGAAATCGTCTCGGACATTTTCGCCAGCCTCATCCGGCTGTATGACTTTGAGGTCGTTGAGTTTGCCGTCTTCTGCCGGAACGATACAACGAACTTCGATGTCTTCAAGCAGCGTCTCTCGGAAGGCGGGGAAGAAGTGTAAGGAAGGGGGGCGAGGGCCTTGTTCAATGGCGGTTGATGTCCGCCATTGTTTCACCTGTGCCATCAGCTGTGAAGCGAAATGATGGTGACAGGCTGAAATTCTCTATTTCAGAAAATCCCACTTTGTATATTTAGCAAGGGGATTGTTTTCTCCTTCAATTTTTAACAGATGTGTTGCATCTGTCAAGTGACTCGGTTTTCCTGGAGAAGGATGTCTTGGATTTCCTTTCTTGGTCAAGCAGGTTTCCTTAGTTGGATCCTCTAGTACATAATACGTTGGATTATGCGGTTTTAGTAGTTCATTAACAATCTCTTTAAAATAATTAAATTTCCATCCGGTTACGCCTCCAATGGCATCTCCAAAAGCAAGCAGAATATCAATGTTTTCCTTATCGTTTAAGTACAGCTTTATTCTGTCTTTATTTTGTGCAGACAAATTATCATTCTGCACTAAGTCTTTAGGCTTAGATGTTCGTTGGGCACAGATATTCAGCATTACGAATCCATCAAACTTATAGTTTTCATCTTCCGTAACAAACTTTTTTACCCGCATTATTGTTGGGTCAATAGCATAGTTATTGTTTACTCCCTTGAGTTTTTGTGAACACTTCAAACTTTGAACATAATTATGAACCCAGTCAAGGTTGCTATCTACTTTGCCTTGAGCGGTACTCGGATTTACGCCAAAAACATACAACTGTTTTTTTCCTTCCATCTCAAACTTAAATCTACAGTTATCGCTATCAAATTCATCACCAATAAATCCCATAAATCATTCTCCTATAAACTTCTATTCCCAATTCCCCAATCTGGAGCTAGGTCAATATCCAATTCAACCATTATACCCATTATCATCAACTCCATACAAGTCCTAGACGGATTCGCCATCGTCTCCTGATTGTGTATCTCCCCTGCCGAGTCATTTAGAGCCAGCCGTGCGTACAAGACGGAACATATATTCTGAAGGACCGACTATAACCTCGAATTTTTCCGGTATGTCTGAATTCCGGTGGTATACCATTGCCGAACGTTCTCCTGCATTGCAGTAATCCCCACCTCTCAGAACCCTTTGTTCCTTTTTTATCCCATTCTTTCCCGGAATATACGCATCCATCAAATCCCCAGAAACAGGCCCGTGAGGGTTTACGTTTCCATCGCTTTCTGAATAATATGCTTTGCGATACAAATCCCAGCACCATTCAGGTCCCATACTCATGTCATAAAGCCCAAGTGCATTTGGTTGTTTCTGCTCCATCTTATATGGAATCTCGCGATTGACAACCTTCCTGTAATCGTTGCTCCCGCTGAATTTGCAGGAACTTTTATGTTTGCCCCCACGAGCCGCGTACTCCCATTCCGCCTCTGTGGGAAGCCTGTAGCCGTTTGCATCCCAGTCACAGCTGATTTCGCCACGTATGACCGAGGTCGTGCTCGTCAGGTACGCATCTTGCGTCTTGTAAAGCTCAAAGGCATATGTAACTGCATCCTTGGAGCCGTCCGCTGCATAACAAGGTGTAAGACCGTCAAGGACACTCAGCCTGTTGCAAAAGGATATCGCCTCATACCATGATATTCCGAACGCAGGGATGTTGCCGTATTCATCTTCTGGTGCAGGCTTGTTATACCAGACATTGGCATAGTTGAA
>CACYDQ010000433.1 GCA_902773215.1 uncultured Spirochaetaceae bacterium
CGGCCGCCCCGCCCTGATTGTCCGCCCCCGCCTAAAATTCTTGACAGCTGTATTCCCATAGTATAGAATTCAATATATACAGGAGGCTCATGGCCCGGCATCTGAAACACATCTTCACGTTCCTCTTCCTGCTGGCGGCCTTGTGCCTGCCGGGTCACGACTCCCCCCTGTGGGCGGCGGGGGAGCGGAAGGGTGGCGACAAAGTCAAAGACGTCCGCGTGGGCATGGTCACGGAGCCCGGCTTCACCGAGCTCCTGCCGGACAAACGCAGGGCGGGCTACGGCTACGAGTACCTGCAGGAAATCGCCTTCCGTTCTGGCTGGAAACTCCATTATATTGATGCCCGCAGGTCCGTCCTTGTCTCGTTGTTCGAGAAAGGAGAAATTGACGTTCTGATGGGCATGACCAAAACGGCGGAACGGGAGCAGACGATGCTCTATTCTTCCATCCCGCAGGGCAGCAGGAACTACTTCATCTATACGCATCCCTACGGGGCAAGCCAGCTGAAGAGGGGCGACGTGCGGACGGCCGACGGGGCGCGGATAGGCGTGGAAGGGAAGAGCTCCTCCCGCAAGCTCCTTGAGAACTGGGCACGGGAGAACGGCGTGGAGCCGGTCATCGTGGAATACGACGAGGACGAGATATGGAGGGAGCTTGCCGCAGGACGGCTGGATGGGGTCGTCGACCATGACCTGAGGCTGGGCAGACAGGAAGTTCCCCTGTTCCCGCTGGCCAGCGCGGATTTCTATTTCACCGTCAATCCGACCCGGCCCGACCTCCTTGAGGACATCGAACGTGCGCAGGAAAAGATTCTGGAGATGCAGCCCTTCTACGCCGAAAGCCTCAAGCAGAAGTTCTTCACGGCGGCGGTCAACCGGCAGGGGCTTGCGCCGGAGGAGCTGGAATGGAGCCGGGCAAAGGGACGGATCCGGATCGGCTATCTGGACAATTTCGCTCCCGTTTCCTCAAATGTCCGGGGAAAACCCGAGGGCCAGTACGCGCTCATGGAGCAGCTGCTCAAGGGGAGCTTCGGGCTTGAGATAGAGAACGTCCCCTACGCTTCCGAGACGGATCTGCTCAATGCCCTGAAGGAGCAGCAGGTAGATGCCATCTTTCCCTACATCTTCAACTTCATGATTGCCGAGAAGGATGATGTCATCCTTTCGACCTCCGCAGTCAGGATTCCCGGCGTGGTCATACAGAAAGCCGGCTTTACCGGGCCGGTGCGGACGGTCGCCGTGCTGGAATCCGGCAGCCTGATGAAGCTTGGTTCCCTCATCGCATACCCGGAGGCATCGTTCCTTGAAGAGAAAAATCTGAAGGCCTGCCTGAAGGCCGTTGACAGCGGGAAAGCAGACCTGCTGCAGGTCAGCAACTACCGTCTGTCCCGCATCGCCAAGGATTTCTATGCCTTCCCCGAGCTGGAGATGAAGCCGAGCCAGAACAGCTTTGACATGTGTTTCGCTGTCGGCAGGGACAAGCCCGTCCTGATGGAGATACTGAACAAGGCCATCGCGGCGATGAACGCGGGCGAAAGCGATTCCATCCTCTTTTCCTCGATGAGCTACGGCTACGGCTATTCCTTCGGAGATTTCGTGCGTGACCATGCGGTTCCGCTGATGCTCGGCGTGACCCTCATCGCCATCCTGTTCGCCCTTTTCCTCCGTCACCGGCTGAAGCAGGAGGAGGAGCGGAAGCGTGTCCTTGCGCGCACGAATGCCGAGCTTGAGGCGACGAAGGATGCCCTTGAAGTCTCCACGGAGGCAGCGAAGCAGGCAAACCGGGCGAAGAGCATGTTCCTGTCCAAGATGAGCCACGACATCCGCACGCCGCTGAACGCCATCATCGGATTCTCCAACCTCCTCTTGTCGCAGGACGGCGGCAGGGACGAGGTGCAGGACAAGGTGGGCAAAATCCTCCTTTCCGCCGACCACCTGCTGGGCCTCGTGAACGACGTGCTGGACATGAGCAAGATAGAGTCCGGTGCCATGACGTTGCACCCGGCGGACTTCCGCCTGTCCGGGCTTATCGACTCCGTCGAGGAGATAATCCGCCCCCTGGCGACGGCCAAGCAGCAGGAATTCACGGTGGAACTGGACGAGGACGGTGTATTCTTTGCGGACAAAGGCCGCCTTTCCCAGGTGATGATGAACCTCCTTTCCAACGCCGTCAAGTACACGGGCACGGGCGGCCATGTACGCTTCAGCGTGAGGAACGAGCCGTCCCCTGTCCCGGAGCGGCGGAACGTCACCTTCGAGGTTGCGGACAACGGCCGGGGCATGAGCGAGGAGTACATGAAGACCCTGTTCACCCCCTTCAGCCGGGAGCACCGGCCCGAAGAGAGCGCGGAAGTCGGGACGGGGCTGGGACTTCCCATCGTGCAGAACCTTGCGAGCCTGATGGGGGGCACGGTCAGCGTGGAAAGCAAAATCCGGCAGGGCACGACCTTCACGATTCTCCTGCCCATACCGGTGAGCACGTCCGAAACCGTGGAGGACATCGGCAGGACAGACGGGAATGCAGGCAGCACGGGCAGAGGACAGGCCGGGAAATACCTTTCCGGCAGCGAGAAGCCCCTTGCGGGCCTGCGCATACTTGCCGCCGAGGACAACGAGCTGAACACGGAAATTCTGAAGGCATACCTGACCATAAACGGGGCGGATCTGACCGTCGCGGAAAACGGCAAGGTTCTCCTGGATATATTCTCTCAGTCATCGGAGGGAAGCTTCGACGTAATCCTCATGGACATCCAGATGCCGGTGATGGACGGGCTTGAGGCGACCCGCACCCTGCGGCAGCTTGACCGCCCCGACGCGAAAAGCATCCCCGTCATCGCGATGAGCGCGAACGCATTCAGCGACGACGTGGCAGCCTCGCTGGATGCGGGCATGAACGCCCACATCTCCAAGCCAATCGAGCTGTCCGCCCTCATACGGGCGCTGGAAGAGACGAAGGTCCGGCGGGACCGGGATGAGGCGTGCTGACAAGGAATTTCCCCTTGAAAGACGGCCCCTCATTCAATTACAATACAGGTATGCAGCTGGCTTTTCAGATCGTGAATGTCGATTTCATCGCATTCGTCACGATAGTCTACCTTTTCATCTTCCTGCGGGCCAACAGGGCCTATGACCGGTCGGTGCTCGGCAGGTTCGTGCCGTCCCTCGTGCTGCTGGCCATGCTTGCGATCAGCGACAACATAGACTACTACTATTCGTGGAAGCCCGAACCCCACTTTATCCGCAAGCTTGCGATCATGGCGGGCTACATTCTGCGCGTGTACCTGCTGATGGCCGCGGTGTTCATCCTGAAGAACAAGAACGTTTCCCTCCGTGACAGGATTCTCCTGTTCGTCCCCGCCACGCTGAACGCCCTGATAATCCTCTCCGCCTTTTTCACCGACCGCGTCTTCTACCTTGACGCGGACAACGTGCTGCACCGCGAGCTGCCGTCCTTCTCGCCGCACGCCCTGAGCCTGATATATTTCTTCGTCGTGCTGGGCATAGCGGTCAGGCGCTGCATTCAGGGCTACCGGGAGGAAGGAAAAATCCTCATCGTCGCGCTCGCCACCGTGCTGGTGGCCGTCACGTCGGAAATCGTGCTCAAGACGAGGGGCATCTTCATCAGCTCGGTGTCGCTCGTGCTGACCTTCTACTACCTGTACCTGCACATGGAGCACTACAAGCGCGACACCCTGACCGGCGTGCTCAACCGCATGAGTTTCTTCGCCGACATGAGCAGGCGGAAATGTACGGACGTTACCGCGCTCTGCGAGTTCGACATGAACAACCTGAAGCTGATCAACGACACGCAGGGCCATGCCGCGGGCGACCGGGCCATCATCACCATGGCAAATGCCATACGGAATGACCTGCCCGGCCACAGCTACCTGTACCGCATGGGCGGCGACGAGTTCCTGGCCCTCTTCTGCAGGACCGACATGAAGACCGTGCAGTTCATCATCGAGAAAATCCGCGCCGAGCTGGCGGCACTGGACTGCAGCTGCGCCATAGGCCTGACGGAATGGACGGCTGGACAGGACTTCCAGGAGATATACAACCGCGCCGACCGGCGGATGTATGAGGACAAGCAGCGGATGCGCGAGCTGGGGCTGGCCCGCCCCAGGGCCTAGCCAGGCCTGGCCGGGGCCCTGCCCGCCGTTGACAGTTCCGCCGGGCAGGGCTACAATCGTTCCTATGAGCCAGAAATTCTTCGCAGTCATATCACGCATGAAGTACATCAACCGCTGGGCCCTGATGCGGAACACGATAAG
>CACYDQ010000434.1 GCA_902773215.1 uncultured Spirochaetaceae bacterium
ACGAGCGACTGGCCGCGGTGCATGTCCCCTGCCGTGAAGACTTTCTCTACGCTGCTTTTGTAATTCGCGGGGCTGCTCGTCGCGACCGTTCCCCGGGGGCCGAGCTCCACTCCGAACGCCTGTGCCGTGTAGTCCTCCGCGCCTAGAAAGCCCGCCGCGATGAGAATCATGTCGCAGGGCATATCCTTCTCGCTGCCCTCAATCTCGCAGAGCGTCCGCTTGCCGTCTACCATGCGGAATTCGACCTGCACGGTCTTTACCCCGCAGAGCTTGCCGTCCTTCTGGTAGACTTCTTTTATCGTCGTCTTGTATACCCGGGGGTCGTGGCCGAACTTGTAGATGGACTCCTCCGCCCCGTAGTCCACCTTCAGCACCTTGGGCCACTCGGGCCAGGGGTTGTCGGCGGCGCGCTCCGTCGGGGGGCAGGGCATCATCTCTATCTGGGTAACGCTCTTGCAGCCCAGGCGGATTGCCGTTCCCGTGCAGTCATTCCCCGTGTCGCCGCCTCCCAGAACGATTACGTCCTTGTCCTTGGGGCTGTAGAAGCCCCCATCAGACAGATTCGAGTCCAAGAGGCTCTTGGTGACGGACTTGAGCCAGTCCACGGCGAAGATGATTCCTTCCGGCTGGTTGCCGCCGTCGCCATAGCCTTTTGCGGAGAGGGGGCGGGCTTTCTTTGCCCCGCAGCAGAGGGCGACCGCATCGTATTCAGCGAGCAGCTTGTCCGCGTCCTCCTTGCCCTGTATGTTTGCCCCAGTGACGAACACGACACCCTCATCCTGCATAAGCTTGACCCGCCTGTCTATGACGCGCTTGTCCAGCTTCATGTTGGGAATGCCGTACATCAGAAGCCCGCCTATCCTGTCGTCGCGCTCGTATACGGTGACCGAGTGTCCGCGCCGGTTCAGCAGGTCTGCGACCGCAAGTCCGCTCGGTCCCGATCCCACGACGGCGACTTTCTTTCCGCTCCGGGTCTTGGGAACCTGAGGCTTCATGTAGCCCGAGGCAAAGGCGTGCTCTATGATGAACAGCTCGTTGTCGTGGACAGTCACCGCTTCCTTGATGTCGCCTCCGTTGCCGCAGTTGCATGCCTTCTCGCAGAGGGCGGGGCATACCCTTCCGGTGAACTCCGGGAAGCTTGAGGTCTTGAGCAGCCTCCATGCCGCCATGTCGAACTGTCCCTTGTAGAGGGCATCGTTCCACTCGGGGATAAAGTTATGCAGGGGGCAGCCCGTCACCATACCTTTGAGCCGTATCGCGCTCTGGCACATCGGTACGCCGCAGTCCATGCAGCGGGCCGCCTGGCACCTGCGCTCCTGCTCGGCAAGCGGCGCGTGGAACTCATTGAAATTCCGTATGCGCTCTTCCGGCAGTATGTCCGTGTTGTTCGTTCTCTTGTAATCCAGAAATCCCGTGTCCTTTCCCATCTTGCTGCCTCCTTATGCGACCTGCGTCACGGCCTTGAACGCTTCCATGACGGCCTCTTCGTGGCTGAAGCCCTTTTCCTCGCCCTTCGCGATTTCCGAGAGCATCCGCTTGTAGTCGTTCGGGATGATTTTCTTGAAGCCCGGAAGCGCAGCATCAAAGTCCGCGAGCAGCTTCTGTGCGACGGCGGAGCCCGTCAGCTCGGCGTGCTTCTGGACAAGCTTTTTCAGGAGCTCCTTGTCGTGGGGGCTTTCCACTTCCTCCATGCTGACCAGCTGCTTGTTTATCTTCTTATACAGGTCGTGGTGCGCGTCCAGAACGAACGCCATGCCCCCGCTCATGCCCGCCGCAAGATTGCGCCCGGTGGGGCCGAGGATGACGACCGTGCCGCCCGTCATGTACTCAAGCCCGTGGTCGCCGCAGCCTTCCACGACGGCGGTCGCCCCGGAGTTGCGGACGGCGAAGCGTTCCCCCGCGATTCCGCTTATGTATGCCTCTCCGCTCGTCGCGCCGAAGAGGGCGACGTTGCCGATGATGATGTTCTTTTCCGCCTCGCGCCTGGACTTGCCGCTCTGCCTGACGATGAGCTTTCCGCCGGAGAGCCCCTTGCCGAAGTAGTCGTTCGCGTCTCCGGTGAGCTCAATCGTGAGCCCCTTGGGGATGAACGCGCCGAAGGACTGGCCGCCGCCGCCTTCCGCATGAACGGTATAGCTGTCGTCGTCAATCTTGCCTGCGAATCGTTTCTGTATCTCGCTGCCGAGAATCGTGCCGAACGAGCGGTCGGTGCTCTCGACCTTGATATTCCCGAACGTTCCTTTCTTCCATTCCTTGAGCAGGACCTTCTCGTCCAGGCTGTTCTTGAGGCCGAAGTCGTATACGTCCTGGGGGTCAAAGCGTGTCTTTGCTTCCTCTCCCGCGTCTGCCTTGGCAAGAATGCGGGACAGGTCGAGCAGCCGCGCGTGCCTTCCGGCGGGCTTTTCCTTTATGGCGAGCAGTTCCGTGCGCCCGACCAGCTCATCGACGGAGCGGACCCCGAGCTTTGCCATGTACTCCCGCATCTCCTCGGCGATGAACTTCATGAAGTTCTCCACGTACTCGCTCTTGCCGCGGAAGCGCTTCCGCAGCTCGCTGTTCTGGGTCGCGACGCCGAAGGGACAGGTGTCTTTCTGGCATGCCCGCATCATCGCGCATCCCATTGAGATGAGCGGGGCGGTCGCAAAGCCGAATTCCTCCGCGCCGAGCAGGGCGGCGATTATCACGTCGCGCCCGCTCATCAGCTTGCCGTCCGTCTCTATGCGGACGCGGCTGCGGAGGCCGTTCTGTACGAGTGTCTGCTGGGTCTCGGCAAGGCCAAGCTCCCAGGGCAGGCCCGCATGGTGTATACTGGAAATCGGCGCGGCTCCTGTTCCGCCGTCATGGCCGGAAATCAGTATGACCTGTGCGCCCGCCTTGGCGACTCCCGCCGCAATCGTGCCGACCCCGGCCTCGCTGACGAGCTTGACGCTGATCCGTGCCGCGCGGTTGGCGTTCTTGAGGTCGTAAATCAGCTGTGCCAGATCCTCGATCGAATAGATGTCGTGGTGGGGCGGCGGGGAAATCAGCGCGACTCCCGGCGTTGCGTAGCGGGTCTTGGCAATCCAGGGGTATACCTTCTTGCCGGGCAGGTGGCCGCCCTCGCCGGGCTTTGCTCCCTGCGCCATCTTTATCTGTATCTCCTTCGCGGAAAGAAGGTATTCTTCCGTCACGCCGAAGCGGCCCGAAGCGACCTGCTTGATGGCTGAGTTATATTTTGTCCCGAGCCGCTCCGGGTTCTCGCCGCCCTCGCCGCTGTTGGATTTTCCTCCGATACGGTTCATGGCAACTGCCATACATTCATGAGCTTCCCGTGAAATGGAGCCGTAGGACATAGCGCCTGTCTTGAACCTGCGCATTATGCTCTCTG
>CACYDQ010000435.1 GCA_902773215.1 uncultured Spirochaetaceae bacterium
ACGGAGCGGTCGATGAGCAAGCTGGAGGCCATGCTCCTTGTCGCCGACAAGGGCAAAATCCTGCTTGTATCCGGGGACGGGAATGTCATAGAGCCCGAGAACGATGTCATCGCGATCGGCTCGGGAGGGAACTACGCCTATTCCGCTGCCCTCGCCTACATGGAGACGAGCGAACTGAGCGCCAAGGAGATTGCCGAGCGTTCGGTCAGGATTGCGGGCAAGATTTGTGTGTACACCAATGAGAATATAACCGTGGAGTCTTTGGACTAGCAGGAAAGGAGGTCGGTTGTGGCAGAGGAGATTGTGGAGAAGAAGGACGTGTCCGGTGGCCCCGAGGGGCTTACGCCGTCAGAAGTCGTCGAGCGGCTTGACAGCTACATCATCGGGCAGAACAAGGCCAAGAGGTTCGTTGCGGTTGCCCTTCGCAACAGGCAGCGGAGAATAAAGCTCCCCGAGGAAATCCGCGAGGAGGTCGCTCCCAAGAACATATTGATGATCGGGCCCACCGGGGTCGGCAAGACCGAGATAGCCCGCCGTCTGGCCAAGCTCTGCGGCGCGCCCTTCCTCAAGATAGAGGCGACCAAGTACACCGAGGTCGGATACGTGGGACGTGACGTTGAGAGCATGATCCGCGACCTGATGGCCGTGGGCTACAACATGGTCAAGGCCGAGATGCAGGAGACCCTCAAGGAGAAGGCAGGACCTTTGGTCGAGGACAGGCTCCTTGATCTGCTCCTGCCCGGCAGCTCCGCCAAGAAGGAGGAGGGTGACGGCGGCAAGAAGAAGCAGCCTGTCCGCATCCTGAGCAACCTCTTCGGCGGTGGCGAGAGCCCCGTCTCCGGCGGCATCATACAGATAAGCAAGGCGAGCCCGGCCCAGGAGGAAGCATCCGGGGCGGACGGGAGCCAGGAGGCGCAGCAGGAGGCAGAATCCTCCGGGGCTGCGCAGGATAGCGGCGAGATGTCCGAGACCCGCGAGAAGTTCCGCAAGATGCTCCGCGACGGCAAGCTGGAGGACCGCATGGTCGATGTCACCATCCACCAGCAGCCCCGGATCAGCGGCATGGAGGTCTTCAGCACGGGCTCCATGGAGGACCTGGAGTCCAGCATAAATGGCCTGCAGGAGATGCTTGCGGGGGGCAGGAACCGCCGCAAGACGGTCAGCGTCCGAGATGCCCGGCAGATTCTTATGGAGGAGACGCTCGACAGCCTGACCGACCGGGACAAGGTGGCCGACGAGGCCAAGCAGCGCGTGGAGCAGTCGGGCATCATCTTCATCGACGAGATTGACAAGATAGCGACCAAGGGAGGGGAGGGCAGCCGGCAGGACGTGAGCCGCGAGGGAGTCCAGCGCGACATCCTCCCGATTGTCGAGGGAAGCGACGTGAACACCAAATGGGGGGTGGTCAACACGACCCACATCCTCTTCATTGGGGCGGGCGCGTTCAGCGTCTCTGCGCCGAGCGACCTCATCCCGGAGCTTCAGGGGCGCTTCCCCCTCCGCGTGGAGCTTGATGCGCTCAAGAAGGAGGATTTCCGCCGCATCCTCACCTAGCCCAAGAACGCCCTCATAAAGCAGTACGAGGCCTTGATGGGGACCGAGGGGGTCACCCTCAGTTTCACTGACGAGGCGATTGACCGGATGGCCTTCATTGCGGAGGACGTGAATTCCCATGCGGAGAACATCGGGGCCCGCCGCCTGCACACGATTATGGAGACCGTCCTTGAGGACCTGAGCTTTGAGGCCGACAAGCACAAGGGCGAGACCATAACGATAGACGAGGCCTTCGTCAACGACAAGCTCAAGGGTATCATGCAGAACCAGGATTTGGAGCGCTATATCCTGTAGGGCGAGGAACCGGAGCGTCCGCACTGAGTTTGCTTACGATATCCACCGCGCAGGCTTACAATATCCAGTGCGCAGGCTCTCAAAAACCAGTGGATTTGTTCACAAGAGCCCGCAGTCGGAGATTTCCTTCCAAATCTCTGCGGCCAGCTCGGTGACGCTTCTTGTCGCGTCGAGCCAGACCACTTTCATCTCAGGCTCTTTCCGGGATAGAAAGGATATCGCACCCTTATAGCCTTCTGTGACCTGCCGGAGGAAGCCCTCTTCCTCGTAGATTTCTTTTGTCTCCCGCCCCGTGATTCTGGCAAGCGAGCTGGCGGGGTCTATGTCGAAGTAGAAGAGCAGGCGGGGGAGGGGAAAGTGCTCGTTGAGCATATGGGGCAGGCCGACAGGGCAGGAGATGCCCTGATAGGCGAGGCTTGAGAAGAGGTAGCGGTCGCTGACGACAATGCTTCCGGACTCGCATGCTTCCGCGATGCCGCTCTCAAGCTGTCTCCCTTCGCTGCGGATTCTTCCATATATATGCTCGTTCCTGTCTGCTGCGAAGAGGTATGCCGCCGTGGAAGGCTCCAGCTTTACGTCCCCCTTGAGCATCCTGCGGAGGAATTTGCCGGTATCGCCCCCGGTCGGCTCAGCCGTGAAGAGGAAGCTTTCCGCTTCCGGCCGTTTTTTGAGCTGTTCTATCTGGGTCGAGGTTCCGGCCCCGTCTATTCCCTCGAATACGATAAATTTGCTTAAAATCATGAAACCCTTCTATTTCTGATGGTTTTATATTAAGGTAGTATTTATGGAGGAGGCTTTTTGCTTCCTGCAATTACTAGTAAACACCGGGGAAATGAAAAAGTCAAGGTTCATAAAAACGACGGTAGCGCTTCTTGCATTCCTCTTGATTTTTCTTGCCAGCCTCTATTTCCTTGGTCCGGCATACAGGGAGATTGACGGCAGGATGAGGCAGGCAGAGAAGCTGTTCCTCGTCGAGCTCTCGGAGACTACGGGGCTGGGGCTGACGTATGGCTCCCTGTCCCCTTCCATACTGACCGGCATAACGATACGCGACATCCGCATCTATGACTCCCGGACTGGTGAAGATATCCTGACCATACAGAAAGCCGTCTTCCGTTACAGGCTCTGGAGCATCCTGACCCGGGATTTTGATCATGCCTTCTCCCTTCTGTCTGTCTCCGACGTAAGGGGGGATTTTTCCTCTGAAAAGATTGCCGATGTCCGCAAATGCCTTGCCGAAAGCAGGGAGCGGAAGAATAAGGGCAAGGATCTTGTCCTGGGGGAATCGGGCGGGGATGCCCCTGCTCCGGATCCGGAGCCCCAGACGGAGGAAGCCCCCGTCAACCTGGAAGTGGATGGAACTGACAAGGGCGAGTTCCTGAGCGCGGAACAAAAGGCTTTCATAAACAAAACCCTCTTGACCCTGCCGAGCAAGATTGTTTTCAAGGACGTTGAGGCAAGCTATGCATCGAAGGGCAAGAGGCTTGAGTTCAAGATGGGAAAGCTTTCCTTCAGCAAGAAGAATGATAAGAATGTCCGTGCCGTCGCTGACTCCGGGGTTGTTATGGTACGCCTGTCCGGCGGTAGTACTGCCGCGACCCGCTTCAACCTGAACGGCAACGTCGTCCCCGGCTTTTCCGGTTCCTCTGCCATCCTGACCCTTTCCCCTCATCTTGCGGCCGATTATACCCTGCAGAAGACCCAGTTCCTGGTCCGTTATGCCGACAATACCATCGTTGCCCGCTCTACCCAGAGGGCTCTGCCCTACAGCCTGTCGGCGGAATACGATATCCCAAAGAAAACGGGCTTGCTCGACGTGGACTTGAATGGAATAAGCATTCTATCTCTTGTCAAGATGCCGCTGAAGAATCCGAAGATAAAGTCTCTTGCGGAGAGTCCGCTTACTGTCAAGGCGGAGGCCAGGCTGAGCCTTGCGGACAAGAGTTTCTCCTGGTCGGGGGAGGGGAGCTTCGATCTGCCTCCGGACCTTCTGAAGTCGGAGGAGTCGC
>CACYDQ010000436.1 GCA_902773215.1 uncultured Spirochaetaceae bacterium
CCCTCAAGCCGGTCCCGTGAGTTGCACGTATCGTCGAAGGGATTTTGATCCGGCTCAGGGTTCACGGAGAACGCTTCCAGTAAATTGCCAGAAATCAGCGGCAGGGACAGCATGCAGAAATATTGCTCGTATTCCGACAGGGCATTCCAAGCCGAAATTTCTTTTTTCCAGTCATTCACGTAACAGAAATTATCAATGCCATCGTCACCCGGATATAAATTGGGGTAGAGGAAGAATTCTTCCCCTGCCGTAAAGGGGATTTCCCGCCTTGCCAGGCAGAATCGCTCAAGGCCGTATCCGTCGTTCGAGAAATACAGGAAGATGCAACTTGTGGGATTATTCTTGAGGATGTAGCTGTGAATCGCGTAATGATAGCATTTGCTTTTCACTTCGGCAGGGGGAACAAATTCCCGGGTCCAGCGCACCGGTTCCGCAGCCCTCAGCAGATGAGGAAGGGAATCCAGCTTGGCTATGACATCGGCTTCCTTGTCGCGGAGCTTTATCTTTTTGCCGCCGAACACATTGGGCAAATCCGGATCCCCTGACTTGGACTGGGCAATGCAGATAACCCTCATCCGGGTCGTCTCGTACTCGTCGCCCTTCGTCTCATAAATGAATTCCGTCGAGGTGATTTTGTTATGCCAATAGGGAAGCTCCGACACCTCCTCGGAAAAAACCGGCTGGCACAAAAGGCACAGCAGGAACATCAAGCGCAAAACTCTAGCCATGATATAACTATATAGCAATAGGCGATGGTTTACAAGCCCAGAGAAGAAGCACCGGAAGACCCCTGTGTCAATGAGCTTACAGGACGACAAAACAAGGGAACTGGGCATTTCGCTTTTTCGGGCCTGCCGAGACAAACCGCATACAACTCCATACAGAACAATCATTTATCGGCTCATCTGGCTCTCACCTTCCAGCCCCCACAAGCCCAGTCGCCGTTCCCGCGCATAGGCCTCTGCCTGGCTGAAAGAAACCATGTTCTGCTTGTCGAACTTGAACTTGCCGTAGTATCTGCCGTAGCCGTTCCTCACCAGCTCGTAGTTGAGCATGCTGCCGTCCTCCGCATACAGGTAGGCAAGAAGCTGCCCGCCGGATATCCACAGCAGGGCAAGAAGAAAGAAGAGGAGGCTGAGTTTTGCAGAGCGATTTCTTTTTATTCCCATGTGCTCAGTATAGCACAAAAGCGGAAATTTATCTAATGCATCTTGTAAATGATCCGGTGCAGTTTGTACAGAGGCTCATTTCTTATAGCTCAAGGCGTAACAGTCGGGGTGCACAGGACGCGGGACGGCCGGATATCTTTCCCTTCGCACTGCTGACAAAGACCTCGACTTTCGGCCCCGTCCGTGCTATGATGGGGCTATGAACGGACTCAAGCGTTTTCCCATTGGGCTACAGGACTTCGCCCTAATAAGGTAGAACTGCTACTATTACGTAGACAAGACCACCATAATCAGTTCAAAAAAAGTCGCTGACAGTTTTGCCAAAATGGTGGTATAATGGAAGAATCTGGATGGGAAACGGCCGGAGCGGGCCGCCTTCCAGACCGGCGCACTGGGCGGAATGATTCGACCTGTTCGGAAAACTGAAGTTTCCGTGCAGCTTTATTGTACCGCCGGAGCCAATTCAACGACAGGGGGATTCTCTGCATGCAGTATTATGTGAACGCGCAGGCGGTCAGGAACGGGAACGGAACGAAGGAACTTCCGTTCAAGACGATAAACGAGGCGGCGGCAGTCGCCCGCGCCGGGGACGAGGTCCGCGTCGCGCCGGGAATCTACCGGGAGCAGGTCGTTCCCCTCTGTGGCGGAACAAAGGAGCAGAGGATTACTTACACGTCGGAGGAGCCGCTGGGGGCGGTCATCAGCGGGTCGGAAGTCCTGACGGGCTGGAAGCGCTACAAGGGCGACGTCTGGACAGCCGAGGTTGACAACGGCATATTCGGCGGCTACAACCCCTACACGACCTACGTCTGCGGGGACTGGTACTTCGCCCCGACGGTACGCCACACCGGTTCCGTCGTCCTGAACGGCCGCATGATGTACGAGACGGCGACGCTCGAAGAATGCCTTGCGGGCGCGGCGGATTCCTGCGCATGGAACCAGAAGGAGTCGGAGTTCAAATGGTTCTGCGAGCAGGCGGGGGAGGCTCCCGTTCCGGGCGTTGCTCCGACGGAAGTCGTCGTGAACGCGCAGGCAAAGGAGATACGGGCGGGCCGGCGGACGGTCTTCTACTGCAACTTCAAGGGCCTGGATCCGAACGAGCAGGAGGTGGAAATCTTTGTGCGCCGCAACTGCTTCATGCCGCGGAAAAACGGACTTGACTACATCACTGTGCGCGGCTTCAAAATCTGCAACGGCGCGACAACCTGGGCACCGCCCGCCTCATACCAAGACGGGCTCATCGGGCCGCACTGGAGCAAGGGCTGGGTTCTGGAGGACCTGGAGGTGTGCAACAGCCGCTGCTGCGGCATCTCGCTGGGAAAATATCGCGACAAAGAGAACGACATGTACTTCTACACGAAGCACCTCAAGAGTCCTACCCAGATGGAGCGCGACGCCGTGTGCCGCGGCCAGTACCATGGATGGACAAAGGAGCGGGTCGGCTCCCACCTGGTCCGCCGCTGCCACGTGCACCACTGCGAGCAGACGGGAATCGTCGGTCGGATGGGCGCTGTGTTCTCCACGATTGAAGACTGCCACATACACCATATCTGCAACTCGCAGCAGCTCGGCGGTGCGGAGACGGCGGGAATCAAGCTGCACGCGGGCATAGATGTCCTCATCAGGCGGAACCACATCCACGACTGCATCATGGGCGTGTGGCTGGACTGGGAGGCGCAGGGGGCACGCGTTTCGCAGAACCTCATGTACAACAACGAGATGCCGGAAGGACGCGAGAAGGCGAAGGGGGCAATGTTCTCCACCGACGTGTTCGTCGAGGTCGGCCACGGCCCCACGACAATCGACAACAACCTCCTCTTGTCCAAGGTTTCCATCACGA
>CACYDQ010000437.1 GCA_902773215.1 uncultured Spirochaetaceae bacterium
CCGCTCCCGGGATTCCTTGACGGCCCCGTCGGCCAGACCCACGATGTCCACGGCGGGAATCCCCCGCCGCAGGTCAACCTCCACGCTTACGAGGGAACCCTCGTAACCGAAAGGTGAAAAACTGTAAAGCTTCATTTTCATCCTCGATGTGTGTTTTATAAATACATCTGCGGACGGTATGAAGAAATGCGAAGTCAGGCGGGAAAATCGTTAAAAAAAATTGTTTTATTCTCTGCGGGGAAATCTATATGAAGGATTTGATGAGGACGACGAGCATGCAGCCTGCCGTGACGAGCTTGAGGCCCGTCCCCGTGATGAAGCCCAGGAAGGAGTAGCAGGCGGACCGGAAGGCCTTCTTCATGTTGCTCGCATCGTGGATGATTTCGCCGAGGAGCGCACCGACGAAGGGCCCGATGAAAATCAGCAGTATCTGCCCGGTCAGCACCCCCGCGAGCACGCCGAGCATGCTTCCCGTGCTCCCCGCCTTGCTCCCCCCGGATTTCTTTGTGAAGTAGGAGGGGACGATGAAGTCCACGATCGTCACGATAACGCATACGACGGCGGCGATTATCAGCACGGTGACCGTGACCGGCTCCTTGCACTGGATGAAGTGCCCGGCAAGCAGGCCTCCCCAGCAGAGGGGGACTCCCGGCAGGCCCGGGACGACGCATCCGATGATGCCCACAAGGAAAAGTATGGCAGCCACTACGATAAGAACTATGTCCAATACGCCCATGCCTTGAATGTAGCGAAAGGCGGTGCATTTGGCAAGTATGGCGGGCAGAGCCATGTTCCCCGCTTGGGACTAAAGGAACATCGTCATGTAGTGGGGGATGATCCGCTTCTTGCCCAGGATGCCGGAGTTTCCGCCCGTTATCTTGTAGCCGTAGAGCGTTCCTTCCTTCTTGAGCAGGGTGTCCAGCGAGGACGTGTCGCCTTTCTTCGCCTTGACTTCCAGCGGAACGACAGAACAATCCCGCTCTATGAGGAATTCGACCTCGCTCATGCTGTCGTCCCGCTTGAAATAGTAGAGCGGGATGTTTTTTTTGACCAGAAAGTCTGCGATGAGGTTCTCGTAAATGCCGCCCTTCGCGCTGCCCGCGAGAGAATCCGTGAGCAGGGCCTGCTTCATCTCGTATCCGTACATGCTGACGAGCAGGCCGATGTCGTTCATGTAGATTTTGAACTGCTCCGGCCTTACGTAAGCGGCGAGGGGGAATTCCGGGGGAACGACGTTGTGGCAGTAGCTCACCAGGCTGGCATCCCGCAGCCAGTCAAGGCAGTTCGCATATTTCCGTGCCGTTCCGCCCTTTTCTATTTCGCCGTACTTGAACTTGGTGTTCTCCCGTGCCAGCTGCCGTGGTATAGAAAGAAAGCAGTTCTGCGCCTTGGGCTTGTCCGCCGGCGGGGCGTACTTGGCAATGTCGTTCAGGTAATCTCCCAAGATTTTTTGTTGCTCCTCATGGACCAGGTTGTAGTTGTTTGAGCTGAGGAAGACGTTCACCACGGCTGGCATGCCGCCTACGACCATGAATTCCCGGAGGTACTTCTGCATGACGGTGTTGACGGGGGCATCCACGGCAGACAGGTTCTCAAACTTGTCCCGGAGGGAGTCGATGACGTCGCCCTGTAGGCCGAGCGCCCACAGGAACTCCTCGAAATCGAGAGAGTGCATCTGGTACTGCCGCTCGTAGCCGACCGGTATGGAGGAGACCTCCTTGTAGTTTATGCCGAGGAGGGAGCCGGTCGCGATGACATCGAAGCTGTCCTCCTGCGCGAGGAATTTGAGCGCGGTCCGGGCCTGCGGGCATGCCTGTATCTCGTCCAGGAAGAGCAGGGTCTTGTGCGGGACGAAGCTGACGCCGGGCATGCGGAGGGTGATTTCCCGGATGAGGTTTGGGACGTCGAGGTTTCCGTCGAATGCTGCCTTGAGCTCCGGTTTGTTCTCGAAGTTTATCTCGATGAAGCTCTCGTAGCTTGTACGGGCGAACTCGCGGACGGCGAACGTCTTTCCTATCTGCCGTGCCCCCTTGATGAGGAGGCATTCTCCCTTCTTGCTGTTCTTCCATGATTCCAGGTACGCGGAGGCCTTTCGTTTCAGCATGTTTGTATTGTATGCAGATTTTTAGATATGTTTCAACAGGTTGGATGCATATTTTTAGATGTGTTTTGGTGGGGGTAATGCAGATTTTTAGATGTGTTTTGGTGGAGGTGATGCAGATTTTTAGAGAGGGCCTTCACAGACAGTTCTCAGACCCCATTGCCAAAAGCCCGCGTAAAAGGTAGAATTGCCTTCACTTATTACTAACAAGAGGCAATTTACTATGAACGAAGCAATCGAGACCTTGAAGGCCAGGGGATTTTTCAACCAGTGCACGGACTTGGACGCGCTTTCCGCGCGCATGGACAAGGGCCCGATTTCCTTCTACGTGGGCTGTGACCCGACGGGGGCC
>CACYDQ010000438.1 GCA_902773215.1 uncultured Spirochaetaceae bacterium
CAGCAGCTGAACATCATCACCGTCATGGGCGTGCTCGTCCTCGTCGGTACAATCGTCAACAACGGAATCGTCCTGGTGGACTACACGAACCTTTTGCGGAAGCGCGGCCTTGAGCTTGAGGAGGCATGCGTGCAGGCAGCCAAGAGCCGTCTGAGGCCGATTCTGATGAGCACGCTGACGACCGTCATCTCCCTTGCACCGATGGCCTTTTTCCCGGCGGAGGGAAGCGAGATGATGCAGCCGATAAGCCTGACGGTCTTCGGCGGCATGACCTTCGGTTCCCTGATGACCCTTTTCGTCATGCCGGCGATATACTTCATCGTCAACAAGCACAGGCTGAACAAGGCCCGGCGCAAGGAGGAAAAGCGGAAGGCGCGGGAACTCAAGGCGGAGCAGGCCTCCAAGAGGCGGCTCGGCAGCCTTGCGGCCGTGGAGGTGCTGAATGGAAACTAATGGTGGCGGAACGAAGGGCTTCCCCCAGCGAGTCCGCATGGAGCTGATTTTTTCGCAGGCCCTCGAGGAGGACTTCCAGCTGGCATTTAAGGAAGAGAAGGTCGGAAGCCGCTTCACCAAGTTCGAGTCCGTCATGGGAGCTGGTTGCAGCGATCCCAAGCTCGGCGACGCGGTCTGGCCCCAGCTGAACATGATGTACGTGATATACTGCGACAAGGCCGAGGCCAAAAAGATATATACCATCGTGCGGAAGATGCGCAAGAAGTTCCTGACCGAGGGAATCGCCTGCTTCATGAGCCGGGCCAGCGAGATGTAGGTATGCGGGTACTGAGGATTACCTTTCGTTTATCCCGCTACTGGAAACAAATCCTCGTATATAGTATAATTTCCGCATCTTATGAGAGAAGTGATTGACAGGACGGTATACAGCCGGATTTATATCGGTAAGCTAGGGGAGCTGACTCTTAAGGGCAGCAACGAGCATTTCTTTGAATGGCAGCTGATGACAAACATGAGGCTTGCTTTGGAAGGTGTGGATGCAAAGCTTTACACCCGTACGGGCCGGCTCTACGTGTTCTGTACGCCGGCTTCTTGTCCGGGAGTGGAGTACGCCCTCTCGCACATCCTTGGCATCACCGGCTGGGCAGGGGTTATTTCCTGCAAAAAGGACATCGCCGCCATTACAGATGCTGTCCGTGCCGTTGCCAAAGAAGAAGCTGAAAAAGGTGCGAAAAGCTTCAAGATAGAAGCCAAGCGCGAGGACAAGTCTTTTTCCCTGAATTCTTACGAAATTGCGTCCCAGGCGGCAGGACCTGTTTTTGATTCAGGACTTCTTGCCGTAGATGTCAAGAGTCCCGATATCGTTATCCGCGTAGAAGTCCGCGATGAGTGCTATGTCTACGCTGAGCCTCGCAGGGATGGGGGGCACTACGGTACATCCGGCCACCGGGGACTTCCTGTCGGCGTAAGTGGCAAGGGGCTTTTGCTCCTGTCAGGTGGCATAGACAGCCCTGTCGCAGGTTACCGCATGATGCGGAGAGGCATGAAGGTGGAATGTGCGTATTTTCATTCCTATCCCTACACATCCAAGGAAGCTGAGGACAAGGTCCACACGCTCGCCAAGACGATAGCCGATTACGGAGTTGACACTCATCTGAACGTTATTCCCTTTACGGATGTACAGATGAAGATAAAGTCCGCTTCGCCCAAAGAATACACGACGCTGATGCTTCGTATCTGTATGATGAAGGCTGCAAACCTGCTTGCAGACCGCATAAGCGCGGACTGTATAATCACAGGTGAAAGCCTGGGGCAGGTCGCGAGCCAGACGGCACAGAATCTTGCCGTGACGGAGAGCTTTGCCGAGCGTCCAGTTTACCGGCCGCTCATCGGGCTGGACAAGGAGGAAATCGTCGGGACCGCCCTCAAGATAGGCAGCTACGAGACTTCAATACTGCCTTATGAGGACTGCTGTGTTCTCTTTACCCCCCGCCATCCGGTGCTCAAGGCAAAGCTTGAGGATGCACGTGCTATCTATCAGAGACTGGAGATAGACTCCCTCGTACAGAAAGCGTTCGATGAGAGAAAAATTTTCCGTTATTCTTTACGGGACACGATAGGGACGCAATTTGCGACACGGTCATTCGCCCCGCAGGACGGGTTGCGACAAGGGCATCCCAGGGATGAAAACCGTGACACTCAGAAAGTGACTGACGGAGAATGAGAAAGTCTGCCCTGTTTTCTTTTATCGTTCTTCTCGCCATGATTTTCTCTTCCTGTGCCCGCAAGACTAAAACGGCAGGAAGGACGGCAACGCTCAAGGACAGGGCGAGAATCCTTGAAAGCGGGATCGAATGGTCCGATGATATCTCAGCGGAAGGATCTCAGCTTTCATCGGTGCTTTCCGTTTCTCCCTCGTTGCTTCAGGAGCCGCTCGCCCATGTCGTGGCATTTGATTTTTCTGCGGCACCCAGAAATTACCCGGTTTTGGAAGGATTTGCCAGTCTGGACACGAGTGATTACAGCGAAGCTTCTTATGCCGTTTTGAACGATTTTTGCAGGGCTTTGGAAACAGGAAAAGGGGAGGATTCATATATGGACAAGGGCTTCTTGTTCAGCCTTTCCCTGTTCAAGTACGGGCTTGGACTGCACGGGAAGGAAAAAAACAAACCTGTTTCCCACGTAATAGGCAAGCCTGACGAGAAGAACAATTCTCTCCAGTGTCCTGTCAGACTAATCTACCAAGATGGGAGCATTTGTGATATATATGTATACCTTGTTAAGTCCGCCTCGGACTGGAAGGTGAACCAGATAGAATTCAAAAAGGAAGAGCCGGAGGAAAGCTCATGAACAGCGACGAGCTTAACGAGATGGAACGCAACATGGTCATTCAGTATGTGAAGACGCAAGATGCACAGATGACCGTGATTCTTGAAAAGGATGCGTTCAAGGAAGATGGGCAGGAAGGTCCCGTGTTCCCGGTGGGAATTCCAAATGAAAAACTTTCCGTTTATCCAAATGGCGTGTTTGTGTTCGACTACTCGGTAAGAGCAATGGAGCCGTTCGTGGATAAGAATGTCCGCGTTCAGTTCTACTATAACCACTTGGGGCTGCATTTTGTCAGCCGTTTGCAGAGGACTCAGCAGGGGTACGCGGTGATTGTTCCCCTCAAGCTCCGTCGTATAGGGGAAGTCCGTTCTTGGTCCAGAGATGACTTTTCCGCTATCATCTCTTACACGGTCAAAGGACGGCAGACGGTGTCGCTTCCCTGCCAACCCGACAAAGGATTTGATCTTTTTACTAAGCCCTCTTGGAATTCCGTGGAGCCGTACATGCAATCTGCTGTACAACAGTACTATGAGCGGTTTGCCTACGATCTGAGCCCTCGGGAAGGAGAAGATATCTCCTACCTCATTTCTGTCTGCCGCTACATTACCCGGCCACAAGAGACGGAGGCTGTCGAAGGAACGGCCAAGCCCTATGATATCATCTATTTGGACACGTCCCGGATAATTTTTGGTACGAGGGGAGAGGAGTCATCTCCCCTCAAGCTTTCCTCGGCATATAAGCTTGCTCTTGAGTTCGGAGTATTCTCAAACGACTTTTTCAAGCGTGTCATCCGTGCTGAAATTACGGTGAGCGATATATATACCGGCAAGGACGGACAGAAGTGCTTCACCTGTATGTTCTCAGATATGAAAGCTGAGGACGAGAGATTCCTCTATGAGAAGTTTTCCGGCCAGAAACTCACGAGGATGTAAGCGCGACTCCCCCGCTGTTTACGATCTGCTCATGTGACGTTCTTTCATCCGATAAGGATACAGTAACCTCCTTGGTATAATCGAAAGAGGGATTGAGCGTAGCCTTGGGTATGAAAGCTTCTTCTTTCTGGAAGGACTTGTCCGCACATATTTTTTCTTCCTGCGGAAAACCGATATAACCATGCCAGATATGCATGCAACACAAATAAGATGTACTTTTTTAGATTTCATTAAGACCTCGTTTTCGTTTACTAAATCTTAATGTAATCATCAGTTTTGAAACATAACGTTTCGCGAAATTTTTGAAAAAAAAACTCCCCCTGCCAGATAATCTGACAGGGGGAGCTTCGTTTAGTTAGTCAAGCTTTTCTGAAAGCCGCTTCTTAGGCCTTCACGCTGCCGTTGACGAAGCGCTCGTCCTGGGCATACTGATCCTTCGCGGAAGCGGCGAACTCGGGGTTGCCGTGCGTGTAGCGGGGCAGAATCTTGGGAGACATCACATCGCCCTTGATTCCCGCCGCATCGCGCTCCTTCTCGAAGTCCTTGACGTGCTTGAGCGTCAGCTTGGAATTGTCGGCGAGCGCGATGTTCTTGAACATCTTGCCGGCCTCGATTCCCGCCTCGCGTCCGAAGACGACGACATCGAGCAGGGAGTTGCCCATCAGGCGGTTCGTGCCGTGCACTCCGCCGGAAGCCTCGCCCGCGACGAGCAGGTTCGGCACGTTGGAATGGCAGGTCTTGTCAATCTCGACTCCGCCGTTCTGGTAGTGCAGGGTCGGGTAGACGAGGATCGGCTCCTTGCGGATGTCGATGCCGTACTTGATGAACATCTTGTACATGGCGGGGATGCTCTTGAGAATCGTGCCCTCGCCGTGAATCATCTCGATCATCGGGGTGTCAAGCCAAACCGCATCCTGCACCTCGTTCTTCACGCCGCGGCCGTTCTTGACCTCGCGGATGATTCCAGAGGCGTTGACGTCACGGGTCTCAAGCGGGTGGATGTAGACCTCACCGTCCTTGTTGATCAGCTTTGCGCCGAGCGAGCGAACCTTCTCGGTGACGAGCTTGCCCAGAATCTGGGTGGGGTAGGCCGCTCCGGTCGGGTGGTACTGCAATGAATCCTGATAGAGCAGCTTGGCTCCCGCGCGGTAGGCGAGCACAAGGCCGTCCGCCGTCGCACCGTAGTGGTTGGAGGTGGGGAAGCCCTGATAGTGCATGCGTCCGGCTCCTCCGGTCGCGATGATGACGACCTTGGCCTTGGCGATGCGGATCTCGCCGGTCTCGATGTTCATCAGGACGGCTCCGGCGGCCTCGCCCTTGTCGTTCTTGATGATTTCGATTGCGGCGGTGAAGTCCACGACCGTGATGCTGCTCTCGCGGTTGAAGGTCTCGTCGCGGAGGGTCCTCATTATCTCGGCACCGGAGTAGTCCTTGCAGGCGTGCATCCTCTTGCGGCTCGTTCCGCCTCCGTGGGTGGTCACCATCGTGCCGTCGGCTTCCTTGTCGAATTCGACTCCGAGGTCATTGAGCCACTTGATGACGGAGGGGGCCTTGTTGACGAGCGTGTAGACCAGCTCGGGCTTTCCGTCGAAGTGTCCGCCTCCGAATGCGTCCAGATAGTGCTGGGCGGGTGAGTCGTTGGGCTTGTCAGCCGCCTGGATTCCTCCCTCGGCCATCATCGTGTTCGCGTCGCCGACGCGGAGCTTGGTCACGAGCAGGACTTTCGCGCCCGCCTCGCTCGCCATGATTGCGGCGGAAGTACCGGCTCCGCCTCCGCCGATGACAAGAACGTCAGCCTCGTAGTTGACTTTGTTCAGGTCAATCTTCTCCGGCTCCAGGCGGGGCTTGGCCTGCAGCATCTCCGCAAGCTCAATCGGGGCCTTCTGTCCCTTGTTGGGGCCGATCTTCAGCTCCACGAACTGGGAGGCTATGCGGTCCGGATGGTACTCCTTGAGC
>CACYDQ010000439.1 GCA_902773215.1 uncultured Spirochaetaceae bacterium
GATTGGAAAGCCAGAGGAGGAAAGTATACGCAGCTCATGCCGACGGCTACATCGACAACGTGTCGCTGACCGTGCAGTAAGCCGCTTGTGTTTGTGGCAGCCTCTCCCTGCGGGGGACTGCCACAGATCTGCCCCCATAATGCCCGAATTCCTGCCTCCAGGCAGGGGAGCAGTTTTTTTGTCATCAATTGTCAGGCGGCCTGTTTCGCAAAGTCGGTGACAAACACCTCACTTGCAAGTCCGCGAGCTTTTTCTATAATCTTTTTAAGCCGCTCCATGACGGAATCATCAAAATATCTTTCCCCACATTCCGTACACTCCTCACAGGGAACGTTCTTGACAATAATGATGCAGTTACTTAAATCTACCATATATGTGGTGACTGACTCAACGAGCGTCCCGTTCTTACAAAAAAAGCATCCTTTCATTTACCCCTCCTTGTCTTCAAGTCCGCCTCAAATTTCACCGTGTCAGGAAAATACGCCGTTATGATTACCAGAGTATTCTCTTTCATTCCAACCACAGTATGCAAGACCTTCTTCCCAGCACTGTACCCGAAAACCAAGCAGCTAGGATGCGGGATAGAATCCGGGTAGGACTCGATGATTTCGCCGTTCTGCAAACAGTTGAAGACATCAAGCCTGTTTATGCCCCGCCTCATCATCATCTCGGTAGGTGGACAGACCAGAGTATCTTCCTTTCCGCACAAAGTCCTTTGATTTGGTCTATAGTCATCATAAGTGATTATACAACATCTAGCCTAAAATGTTTATAGCTTTTGGGCCATCCGACTCAAATTTTCCCCTTGCATTCTGCCCCACCCTGCCCGGAAGCAATCGGTCTTGTTGAGGCTGATTGCCTGCAGTCTGTCTGTGAATCCCCTGCTCCAGCCTGGACGACACTCGGTTTAGCTTTGCCCAAGCGTTTGGTCGCATGAAGTTCATGCATTTGGTCGCGTGAAGCTTAAGCATTTGGTCGCGTGAAGCTTAAGCGTTTTGCCGCATGAAGCTTAAGCATTTGGTCATTGAATCAATG
Organism: uncultured Spirochaetaceae bacterium; assembly: GCA_902773215.1. Classification (GTDB taxonomy): domain Bacteria; phylum Spirochaetota; class Spirochaetia; order Treponematales; family Treponemataceae; genus Treponema_D. The sequence goes on from CACYDQ010000439.1 coordinate 1,036, forward strand.
AGAGTTGTAGCCATAAAATTAAAATACTAGCCAAGAATTCACTGCTGCCCAAGCAAAATATAAGCATAAGCCAGACGGTACCCCAGCCCCCGCAAAACTGTGACTAAAAATGTCATTGTCAAAAATGCAAGTCACAATGTTTTTTTTCAAGCGTATGCTATAATAGAGGGTATGATGCGGACAGGCGCGGACGTGCCGTGTCCTTTTCAGATTTTACGCATAGCAATTAAGAAGGATTTTCTTATGGAGAAATCAAGGTTCAAGGTCATGGCAGCAGCCATGGTGTTCCTGCTCATGGTATCCGGGGGATTCGCTGCTGCAAAATCCGCATTCTCCAGGATAGAGGGGGAAAACTATAGCACCAGCTCCAGCTCTGGAGGACCAAAGAAGGCAACTGAAGGTGGTGGAAGCCTCGGCTTCATCTCGAACGGTTCATGGGTCAGGTATGCCAATATCGATTTCGGCACAGAGGCGAAGACGTTCACCGCCAATGTCTCGAGCGCAAATTCCGGTGGTACGATAGAGCTCGCCTTGACAGCAGTACAGGGAAACTTATTGGAAGCTGCACGGTAAACGGCACCGGAGGCTGGGACAAATGGGTAAATGTCAGCTGCAACCTAAGCGGAGCCAGCGGTACCCATGACCTGTACCTTGTATTCAAGGGAAGCAAGAGTGGCTACCTCTTTAACCTGAACTATTTCCAGCTCAGCGGTTCGGGAGCGACATCCGGCAGTTCCTCTTCTTCCAGCGGAAGCCAGCCGGTAAGTTCCGGTTCATCCTATGACTTCGGTCTGGACGAGGGAGACCACATAAACCTTCCCTCCGGCGACTGGCAAAGCTCCGATTCCTCAATCGTCAAGGTCAGCAAGAACGGCAAGGCCGTAGCGAAGGGTGAAGGTATCGCCGTCCTCACGTCCAGCACAGGCAGACAGCTCATCATCAAGGTGGAGGGGGAGTAGGTTCCCGGCTCATGGGGCAGAAACTGTCCGCAGGCGCAAAGTTCTGCCCCGTCCCCTTGAACTTTCCTGTATTTGAATTTACAATTCCGTAAACAAGCGGCAGGATACACTGCCAGCAGGAGCAGAAGATGAAAAAGAGCGTTTTTGTTTTTCCCATATTGACGGCGGCACTGATTAGCCAGAGCTGCGTGAGTTTCGACTTTGGAGACGGCTCCGGAGGCATGGGCGGGGGCGGCGGTTCTGGCGGCACGACCGCGCAGGTGGAGAAGGAGGCTGTCTGGAACTACTCGGCCTCTTCCCCGGTCTACGAGCTGGAGAGCGATGCCGCGAGCCTGAGCATAAGCGGGCTGCCTTCCGGCAAGTACGTTTACATGACCAAGACAAACCCGACGGCGACGGCAATCTCTGCCAGCTACACGCAGAACGTCGCGTCAGCGGAAGGCATTGCCCTCGGACAGGCGGAAACTAGCTCGGGCGGCAGCGGCAGCGGGGGCTCGGGGGACCTGCTCAACATCCTTATCTCCGTGCTCGGCGCGCTGCTCGGCGGAACCAGCTACACGAGCGCGACGGGCTTCGTCCCTCAGATGAAATTCAGCTCCTTCGTCCCGCTGACGGCGACCAGCCTCTCCTACGGGACCTCCGTCAAGACGACGATGATTGACCGCACGAACGAGCAGCTCAAGCTCTCCGTGGGCAAGACCACCAAATCGATTTACGTGGACAACGATGCGAACATCTCGACCTTCGCCCGCAAGGACGCGACTCTCCGCGCCACCGGCCGCTACTGCAACATCTGGGTCATCGATTCCTTCTACACCAATGGCAAGGCTTCCGGAACCAAGGTCAACTCCGCCCTCTGCGAGACCTTCGCGGACAAGTTCGACTCCCTCTACGGCAAGGTGCGGGAGTACTTCGGCGATGAGTCCGACGAAATCTACTATTACTATAATGGCGGCGAGTTCACGACCGAGAAGATGAGCAGGCTGTCCGACACGGGCATGTACGACCAGACCCACAACAAGGTCAACATCGTCATCTACGACATCGGCGGCGACGCGAACTCCTCCAGCGGGGGCGGGGTCGTCGGCTACTTCTACGCAAAGGACTACTTCCCTGACGGGACGGACATCCAGAAGCTGACCGGCAAGGGCTACTCCCAGTCGGAGCAGGTGCTCAACTACTCCAACGAGGGCAAGTACTTCTATGTCGACGCAAAGTACGCGGTCAACGACACGACGATGGTCTACTCCACGCTCGCCCACGAGTTCCAGCACATGGTGCACTGGAACCAGAAGACGATGCGGCAGGAGCTGGAGTCCGGCTCGGGCTTCAACGAAATGCTGTCCATGCTCTGCGAGGACCTCGTGCAGTCCTACCTGGGGCTCGACGACGACGACAGCCCCAAAGCCCGCCTTCCCCTCTTCGAGAAGTGCTACCCGGACGTGGGGCTGGAGTACCGCGATTCATCCTCCTACCTGACCCTGCTCTCCTACGCGAGCAACTACGCGTTCGGGGCATGGCTCGCCCGGAACTTCGGCGGGGCATCCCTCATAAAGAACATGTCCACCAACGCCTACGTGGATGCCAAGGCAATCGAGGCGGCGACGGGCAAGAGCATGGAGTACCTGCTCAAGTGGTACACGGTCTCCTGCATTGACAAGGATTCCTCCCGGATTGGCCCCGGCCACACGTTCAACAAGTCGGCGGGCGAGCTGTCGGCAATAAACCTCTGGACCCTCTCCAAGACGCTTGACTCCACCTATGCGGAGACCAAATCTTCCGGCTACTACAAGTTCAACGGCCCCGCGACATTCGGTTACAACGCCAAGTACAACCTCCGCCCCTACGGCATCACGCTGAACTACGTGGGCAGGACGACCGGCCCTGACGCGCACCTGACGTTCGGCACGAGCTCCGTCTCCGCCAAGGAGAAGGTCTACATCGTCGTCTCAGACACCGCCCCCGCAACGAACTGAGCGGAGATTTGTTTAGAAAGCAGGAGGTATAGAACATGAAGAAAACAAATGCCTTTGCGATATTCGCGGCGGTGCTGTCGCTGTCCGCCCTGTCGCTCTCCTTTTCCAGCCCCGTGCAGAACCTCAGGGGGACGGTGCGCTTCTATGGCAGCAGCCCCTTCATATACCCGGGATTCGAGACGGAGGACGGCAAGAAATACACGCTGGAAGTCCCGTCCACGAACGAGTTCACGCTGGACGAGCTCAGCTCCCACGCGGGGGAACTGATTGAGCTGACAGGAAAGAAGAAAGGGAAAAGGCTGGCCCCCCACTCCCTGCCCGACGGCCACATCGTCGTGGAATCCTACGAGATTGTGTCGCCGCTGGACAAGGATGCCGAAGTCGGGCAGACTGCCGGAGACGCCGACTAGGCGACCTCTATCTTCGCGCTGACGGCCTTAGCGGCCCCCTCCCGCTCCAAAGCATCGACGGGGGCGCAGTCACCGGCTGTCAGCAGGTATGAGCCGGCTTCAAGCACGCTCGCGCCCTCCTCGTTGATGCTCTCAAACGCGGAGGCAGGGAGGCTGAAGCTGAGGCTCAGCTGTTTGCCCGCCCCGATGCGGACCCGCCGGAACTCCCTCAGCGAGCAGTGCGGGTCGTTCTCCTTCTTTTTCTCCTTGGACACATACAGCTGCACGACCTCGTCGGCATCATATTTTCCCGTGTTCTCCACAAGGACGCTGACATCGACGCTCTCCCCCGCCTTGATTTTCTGCCGGGAAAGGCGTATCTCCTTGAACTCAAAGCTCGTATAGCTCAGCCCGAAGCCGAAGGGATAGAGGGGCTTCTTCTCCTGATAGCGGTAGGTGCGGCCCTTCATGGCGTAGTCGTCGAAGGGCGGCAGGTCAGCGGTCGCGGCGGGGAAGGTCACGGGCAGGTGGCCGCTCGGAACCACATCGCCGAAGATGATGTTGGCGAGGGCATTCCCGCCCTCCTCGCCCGGATACCAGGCAAAGAGGATTGCGTCCGCGATGTCCGGCGGGAAGGCGAGCGGGGAACCTGCGGTAAGGACGAGGACTATCGGGGTGCCGCGCTCATGCATGGCCTTCAGGTACTCAAGCTGCCAGGGCGGAAGCTCTATGTAGTCCCTGTCGCCCGCATGGGAGGCGATGGACTCACCCTGCTCGCCCTCCATCGCGTTGTCCAGCCCGAAGCAGGCGATGACGGCATCGACGTGCTCCACCTCGCCGACGGTCCAGCCGTTCTGTATGTTGGGGCTGTACATCTGGCAGCCCTGCACGTAGTCAATGACGACTCCCGGCATCTCCCGGGACTTGTCCACCATTCCTTCGACGAAGGTGACCATGCGGGAGTTCAGCCCGTAGTAGTTGGCGAAGAGGGCGTTGACATCGACGGAGGCCGGCCCCATGACGAGGATGCGCTTAGGCTTCCTGTCGAAGGGGAGCAGCTTGTCCTTGTTCTTGAGCAGGACGAAGGAGTTCTCCGCGACCTTACGGGCGAGCGCACGGTGCTCCGGGGAATCTATGTCCTTCTTGCCCAGCCCGCTCCACTTGTCCTTGTCCGCGGAATCGAACATGCCGAGCTTGAAGCGGGTCATCAACAGGCGGCGGACGGACTCGTCTATCTTGGCCTCGTCCAGAAGCCCGGTCTTGACGGCCTCCACGGCGGCGGGATAGGTGCAGCCGCAGTTCAGGTCGCAGCCGTTCTTTATGGCGAGGGCGGCGGACTCCGCGGGGGTCGCCGTTATCTTGTGCTCCTCATGGAAGTCGCGGACGGCCCAGCAGTCGCTGACGACGTGGCCCCTGAAGCCCCACTTGCCGCGCAGAACCTCCTGAAGGAGGAATTTGCTGCCGCAGCAGGGCTCGTCCAGCGTCCGGTTGTATGCCCCCATCACCGACTCAACTCCCGCATCGACCGCGGCCTTGAACGCCGGGAGGTAAGTCTCCCACAAATCCTTCTTGCTGACGACCGCGTTGAACACGTGGCGGTCTTTTTCCGGCCCGGAGTGGACGGCGAAATGCTTGGCGCACGCCGCCACCTTCAGGTTCTCAGCATCCTCCCCCTGCAGGCCCTTGATGAACGCGGTGCCCATCCGGGAGGTAAGGTAGGGGTCCTCTCCGTAGGTTTCCATGCCGCGTCCCCAGCGGGGATCACGGAAGATGTTGATGTTAGGGGTCCAGAAGGTCAGTCCCCGGTACTGCTCCCGGAGATTGGCACGCACGGCCTCGTTGTGCTTGGCCCGCGCCTCAGTGGAGATTGCGTCCGCCTCCTCCCGGGCGAGCGCGTCGTCGAATGTCGCAGCGAGCGCGATTGCCTGAGGGAAGACCGTCGCCAGGCCGGAACGCGCGACCCCGTGCAGGCACTCGTTCCACCAGTTGTATTTCGGAATGCCGACCCGATCCACCGCCATGCTGTCATGGAGCATCAGTGAAACCTTCTCCTCCAGCGTCATGGCCTTGATCATGGCATCTATCTCTTCCAAGCGCTCTTTCTCAACATCAGACATGAAAAACTCCTTCTCCGCACATGAACTGCTGATTATACTATGGGGCAGAAAGGGTTTTTCCGCTATCGGGAATTTATCTTAGGAAAGAAACATCAGGTAACAGGCAAAAAAAACGGCAGGGACACCCCCTGCCGGAACGATGAGCTGGCTTCTGCCGCTTGTTACTCCTCGGCGATTGCCTCGACGGGGCAGACGGACGCGCAGGCACCGCAGCTGATGCACTTCTCAGACGCGACAGCCCTCTTGTCGTTCACCTCGCTGATTGCTCCGTTCGGGCACTCACCCTCACACGCCCCGCAGTTGATGCAGGTATCAGAATTCACCTTGTAAGCCATAGCCTTTCACCTCTGAAAATTAAGTTATCATAACTGTAACACAGCACGGGGCAAAAAGCAACAAAACAATAGTAAGCTACAAGCAACATCCTTTTCTCCTGTAACAAATTCCCTTTCTTTCCGTTAATCGTAAGAAGGGAGGCAGCCATAATGAGACAAAGAAGAAAAGAAAACATGAAAATCGTACGAAGAGTGAGGATTGCGACCTACACGTTCCTGGCCGCGCTCGCGGTGTTCATCCCCGTGAACTGCTTCTGCCAGGCGAATAAGGACAAGACTCCTGTATCACAGGAGCGGCAGCAGCTGATAGACTTCGCCCTGACCCTGCGCGGCACGCCCTACCGCTATGCGGGCAAGACCCCGGACGGATTCGACTGCTCGGGCTTCGTGTCATACGCGCTCAACTACGGGGCAAACGTCATCCTGCCCCCCTCGTCAAAAGGCATCTACGCAAGCGCACGGGTACAGAAGATAGAGGTCAAGGACCGCGAGCCGGGCGACCTCGTCTTCTTCAAGACCACGTCATCGCCGGACATCTCCCACGTCGGCATCTACCTGGGCCGCTACGAGGGCAAGGACGA
>CACYDQ010000440.1 GCA_902773215.1 uncultured Spirochaetaceae bacterium
AGCCGATGACATCTGGCTCAAGTTCATGCTGATACGCGGCGGCACCAAGGTCGTGTGGGACGGCAGGCGGGCGGGCATGCCCGACGAAATACGGATACGGACGGAAAAGAAGAAAGCCCTGATGGACGGCAACCTGACGGAAGGCGGCAACGACGGATACATCGCCGCGCTGGAAGGCTACTTCCAGATGAATCTCGCGGACTACTGCATTTCTGGCCATGCTTGAAGATTTCCTTGACGCGCTGCAGAGTTTCAGGCGCAACAGGATGCGCACCTTCCTCTCCCTGCTCGGCATTATCATCGGCGTTGCGTCGGTCATCGTCATCATGAGCATGGGGCAGTCGTCCACGCAGAAGATAAAGGACACCTTCGGCTCGGCGGGACTGGACATGGTGAGCCTGTCGGGGGGATTTTTCCGCAGGAGCCGGGCGGCGGTCACGATTACGTTTGACGAGCCGTTCCGGGAGAAGCTCTTCGACAGCGTGGGGGGCATCAAGAAAATCTGGTACAAGAACTCGCTTTCCGCGACGATTTCCTACGGGGACAGCAGCGCGAACGGCTCCTGCTCCGCGGTGGAGACCGACTACATGCAGGCATGCGGCATACAGCTGGAGAGCGGCAAATTCTTTGACGTGACGGACGACGTGAAGGGGACGCAGAAGATAATACTGGGAAGTTCCATCGCCTCCACCCTCTTCCCGAACGGCGACGCGGTAGGGAAGCGCGTCATGATTGTCGCGAGCAACGCGCCTTTCAGCTTCACGGTCATCGGCGTCCTCAAGGAGCAGACATCGGGCATGGAGAACACGAGCCAGGGCTGCTACATCCCCCGGGGCTTCTACTCCCGCAAAATCAAGCCGAACCCGCCCGCCGACACCGTTATGGTACAGGCGGAAAGCGAGGCCCTCGCCGTGAGCCTGCGTAACAGGCTGGAGGAATACTGCAACAATCTGACCGGGACGGAGGGCTCGGTGTCCGCGTCGTCGATGCAGACGATGATAGAGCAGATGGGATCAATCACGGGGATGCTCAGCCTGCTGCTCGCGGTCATCGCGGGCATATCGCTCCTTGTCGGCGGCATCGGCATCATGAACATCATGATCGTGACCGTCACCGAGCGCAAGCAGGAAATAGGGATCCGCAAGGCCCTCGGCGCAAGCCCTGCCCTCATCCGCCGACAGTTCCTCGTGGAGTCCGCGAGCATCACGCTGATGGGGGGTATCCTCGGCATTGTCCTGGGAATAGCGGTAAGCATTGCCGCAGAATACGTGCAGGCGGTGACGAGCTTCGTCATCAGCTGGCCGGCATGTTTCGTGGCGTTCGCTTTCTCGCTGTTCGTGGGAATCTTCTTCGGCCTTTCCCCGGCATCCCGCGCCGCCCGCCTGGATCCGGTGGAGGCCCTGTCCGGGGAGTAGGGAACCGCGTTCAGGGTCGCTTGTTCCCCCAGAAATACTCGCCGCTCTCTTTTCCGTCCACCGTGGTAAAAGTAATCGTATGCCGCTCGCAGTCCGTGCCTTTCCGCGCCCAGTCATAAGCCCTGAGCGCGTACCCGCCGAACGTGCCGATGCGGCCCCCGTCCTTGTCCTGCAGGGTGAGCGTGATCGTGCAGCCGTCCCTGCCGAGCTTCCATGAGCCTGAGTACCCGCCGCCGAGCGTCCCGTCCGCGTTCATCACCAGCTCCTTTGATTCCGTGGGCCGCGCGTCCTCCACGTGCATTCCGCTTACCTTTATGCTGCCGGTCTTGAAGCTGCCCTTCCGCGAGCCGCGCACGGTGAGGACGCTGTCATACGTTCCCGCAATGTCATCCGCCGTGAGCCGTGCGAGAGATTCGTCCTGCCCGCCGTAGTCGTTCCAGTATTCGTTCTGGTTCAGCACGGGCCAGCCGTCGTCCGTGAAGAACATCTGCCGTATCTGGAGGCAGAAGTCCCCTGTTCCCTTGAAGTTCGTCCTGGTGTGGCAGGCGAAGAGAATCTTGCCGTCGCGGCTCCGGAAGACGGACTGGCCGCCGGGGGACATGAATCCGTATTCGTCCCTGAGCTGGACTGCCCCGATGATTTTTCCCCCGACGGAGTGGTACTTCTCCGCCTCGGTCACGGAGCCGAATGTCATCGCCCGGCCGCTTGTGTCCAGGTAGGGGCCTTCCAGCTTCTTGCTGCGGCCCACCCCCACCCGGTACTCGAATGTCAGGTCGCCCATCGAGACGAATATGTAATACCATCCTGTCCCGCTGTTGTATGCCAGCTGTGCCCCCTCGTATGCCGCGCCGCTTCCGCCCGCGATCAGGAGCCCGCAGTTGCCGTCCACGCTGTCGAGCGGCGCGTCCATCTCGTCGCCCTGGCGGTATTTCCTGCCGTTGAACGTGGACGTGCCGCTTTTCACCGCGACGGGCTTGAATGTCTGTGCGTCCACGTAGACGAGCGCGATGCCGCCCTTCCATGAGCCGTAGGTCATGGCGTAGCACTCGTTGCCGCC
>CACYDQ010000441.1 GCA_902773215.1 uncultured Spirochaetaceae bacterium
CCATTTCATGCCGTCAATGGACACCATGATGGCCTCACTATCATTTTCGACATCTTTATCGCTGTAACTATAGGAAAGAATGTTCAGAAGATGCCCGTAGAGCTGGGTCAGGATGACAAGCTCCTGCTGGGGGAAGTCCTCCAGAGTCCCCTCGCAGCCATCAATCTTATACAGGAGGCCGTTAACCTTCTTGAACAGCTCAAGTGCCAGTCTCCGTATGGGGCCGCAGGTCTGGTCGGCAAACCAGTTGTAACTGCCCCTGAACTCGCTGTCCCTCTTGGACAAGACCCGGTGCACATAATCCAGCTCCCCGGCGTGAAAACGGTAATCATCCGGGTAGAGGCTCTCGGACAACTCCTTCAAATCGTCCTTGTGCTGAAAGTACATGTCCAGGACGGCCTGATCCAGAACCTCCTTAGGCAGGTTGTAATATAAATCCTTTCCGGGGAACAGCCCGATATGCCTGGACAGGTTCAGGAGCACGTCCTTGTTCCAGCTTCCGACGGCAGGCGCGCTCTTTCCCTTGTACCAGAGCCGGGTCTCCACGCCAAAGCTCTCAAGCGCGACCTTCTTGGAAGCGGAAAGCAGGTATTCCTCCACGGATCCGCACTCAGGAATACAAAGCTCGTCCCGGTGGTCAAAGAACAGCCCTGCAAGCTGCTCCTCGATGGACGCACATGGCCCCGATGTCTCGAAGGACGCAAGCAGGTACTTCTCCAGCGTCTTGTACCATGCAAGCCTCTTTTCCCCGGTTGTACCCGTGTTGAAGCGGTCCCTGGAATCATGCAGGATAAAAAACTCAATGATACCCCTGTCCCAGTCCTTGACGGAACAAACGAACCGGTCACCCTTCTCAAAGGCAAAGCGCTCTTTCAGAACCGATATGTCGAATCCCGTGAGCTTCACGTTATTGGAAAGTTCCCCGGATACTGCCCGGATATCAAGCCCCTCGTTGGCGGGATCAGCGGCGATGTACTGGGGGGCGTACTCCTCACCGTAAAGCATGAATTTGTCTATCGCCTCGTCGCTGTCGCACAGGACGGACTTCCGCTTGAGCCGCACGCCGTCAATGATAAAAGTGAGCTCGTCAGAGGGAATATCCGGGGCAACGAACGGGATACAGCGATCACCGGGAATCATCACGCCAGCATCGAACTCAAAGCTCGTCGGCTTGATACTGAACAGCTCGCCCGTAAAAGCACCCGCCCGGCTGATGAAGTTGCCATCTATAAGAAAGAATACCAGACCAGATTCGCCCATACAGTCCAAAACATCCTCCTTCCTGGCATAAACGCCGGATCTCTTGAGGAATAGCTCCACGTCCCTCAGCGAAAAGACATTCAGGTTTGTGGAAAGGAACTGTTCGAGCAGAATCTCCAAATCAGAATTCACGCTTTTATAATAACACGTAATTCAACGGGCTGTCAAAGGCCCATCCAGCCCCTGACCTTACTAATCTTATCGATGAACACGGAGACCTCCGCCTCCGTGTTGTAGAAGTAGAGGCTGGCCCGCGCAGTGCTGCCTACCCCCAGCTTCTGCATGAGAGGCTGGGCACAGTGATGGCCTGCCCGGATCGCGATGTGCTCGCTGTCCAGGATGCTCGCGATGTCGTGCGGGTGCACGCCGTCTATCGTGAACGTGACGATGCCGCAGTGCCTGGCTGGGTCGGGGTTCCCGATGACGTGCAGGTGGGGAACGTTCGACAGCCCCTCCATGAGGAGCCCCGCGAGCCGGTTGTCGTTTGCTTCAATGGCATCCAAGCCTATTTCCTCGATGTAGCGGATGGCTTCTGCAAAACCGACCGCCCCCGCCGCATTGACCGTCCCCGCCTCGAACTTGTGCGGAAGCTCGGCATACGTGGCATCCTCCCGCGTCACGTACTCTATCATCTCCCCGCCCCGCAGGAAGGGGGGCATGGCCTCAAGCAGCTCTTTCCGTCCGTACAGGCCGCCGATTCCCATGGGACCACAGAGCTTGTGGGCAGACAGGACAAAGAAATCCGCCCCCAGGTCCCGGACATCCACTTTGATATGGGGAGCAGACTGGGCTCCGTCCACGACGATGACCGCCCCCTTCCCGCCATTGCCGACTTTGTGGGCATGGACGGCAATCTCTTTGACAGGGTTCGTTATGCCAAAGACGTTGCTGACATGGGTTATGGCGACGAGCCTGGTCCTGGCATTTATCTTGCCCTTCCATTCCTCATCGGGGATAACACCGTCGTCCCCGCATTCCAAAAAGACGAGGGAGGCCCCCTTCGCCCGTGCGACCATCTGCCAGGGCAAGAGGTTGGAATGGTGCTCCATGCAGGAGACAACAATTTCATCCCCCGCCTGCACATTGCTCATTCCCCAGCTGTAAGCAATCAGGTTCAGGCTCTCGCTCGCGTTGCGGGTAAAAATTATCTCGCTGTCCTCCGCCGCGTTCAGGAAGGCGGCGACCGTGTGCCGGGCAGCCTCGTACCTGTCCGTCGCCCTGACGCTCAGGCCGTACAGGCCGCGCAGGGGATTCGCATTGGAATAGCGGTAGAAGTCCGCGATTGCATTGATGACGCGCTCCGGCCGCTGAGTCGTCGCCGCATTGTCAAAGTATATGAGCCCTTCGTTGGCCTTGTTTCCTTCGGACGAGCCGAAGAAAGCGAAATCCTTCCTATATTCTGCCAGTCCTGCCATTATGCGAACGCTCCTTCCAGATGGCGGTTTATGCGGTCTACGACCCCCGAGTCCTGTATGAAGCGGCTCGCGGTGGCGACCTTGGATTTTACCATGATTTTCTTGGCAGAAAGCTCATCTATGCCCCTGCTCTGCATGTAGAAGAGGATGTCAGCTCCGATGCGCCCTATGGAAGCGCCGTGCCGCCCGTCCACCGCTTCCTCATCGCAGAGGATGACCGGCAGCGATTTGTTGACGGCGGACGGGCTCATAAGCAGGACGTTCTCCTGCTCGTCGCCCTTCGCATCGACCGCCCCCTTCACAAAATCAATCGTTCCCCGCCAGGTTTTGCTGCCCGTATCCGAGACGACCCCGTCCACCATCATGGAGCTGGCGGTCTCCCTTCCAGTCTGCCGGGCGACATAGTTCACGTCCAGGCTGCGGTCCTTGTCCACAAGGTAGGCAAGCCGCCCCTCAAACGAAGAAGATTCCCCGGAAAGCTCGCAGAGGCTGCCGGACCAGACCTTGCTGCCGCCGAGCTGCAGTTCCGTCAGCTCCAGCCTGGCAGCCTGACCCAGCACCGCCCCGACGGAATCAAAGTGCATCAGCTTCCCGCCGAGCAGATTGACGAGGGCGACATGAACGCGAGCGCCCTCCTCCGCCAGAATCCGTATGCGGTTCCCGGCAAGGCTTCCTGTGTCGCCGCTTGCCTCGAATATGAAGCTGGACTCGCTCCCCTTCCGGGCAACGAGGAGAATATCACGGATGCCGTCCCCGCCTTCCAGGGACAGACAGACGGAAGCCCCGCCCGTCCTGCCTTCCTGCACCGTATAGACCTCCGCCTCAAGGCCGAGCTTTTCCGCCGCAGCATCAAACTGCCTGTCGAACTCCGCCCCCATCCCGCTTTTTATGCCGGACAGGACAGGCGGCAGATCCGCGAGGGGCTTCCGCTCCACGGTGATGCCATCCGGGACAGCGGGAAGGGCACGGTCCGTCCCCCTGCCCGCAGCCGGGGCCTCTGCCCGGAGATGCCCCCGGTTTATGTTCAGGTGGTTCCACGTCAAGCTCGGGAACTGGTTCACGTCACAGTCAAAAGAAAATGCAGTATCTGCCATCACAGCGTCCCCTTCATCTCAAGGCGTATCAGGTTGTTCATCTCCACCGCGTACTCAAGCGGCAGCTCCTTGCTGACCGGA
>CACYDQ010000442.1 GCA_902773215.1 uncultured Spirochaetaceae bacterium
CCCGGATGTGCTATACTGGGGGTTATGAGGATTTACCTTGACAACTGTTGTTACAACAGGCCGTATGATGATCAGAGTTATCTGAATGTATCTCTCGAAACGCAGGCAATAATCCGTGAGCCGTTTGATTATACAAAATGGCGGACAGACTTGTTCGACGGCATGGATTTGGAGTGCCTTGCGCAGCTCCACGGAGTCCGCTCGCTCACGCCTGAGGCGGAGACTGTGACCGGGTTCGAGGCCCGTTTCGCCGTGAACGAGCGGCTCAGGAAACGGCTCGGGGCTATGACGGCTGCCGTGACCGCCGTCGTGGATCCCGCGCCGCAGATAAGCCTGATCGAGAATCCCGTCGCCTGAGAATCCCGGTTCCGGCGAGATTATTCCTTCTCAGAAGGAGGAGGACTGGATAAAGGTTCCCTCCGACTTCGTGACGCACAACGCGGACAGGAGGCTGGAGTTCCACCTGCCCCGTGACCTGGAGACAGGAATGCCCTATTTCATCGCGGTCCGGGCGGCCGAGAGGCACGGGGTGGCGCGCAAGAATCCCCTCACGGGAATGAGCCGTGTCCCGGTGATGGTCGGCGCGTAAGGCCTGCATACGGAGCAGGGAATAAGCCAGTTGCAAAACTTTTTGCAACTGGCGAGTATGCGTTCTGCGACTGCAAAGTTTCGTCCGTCAGTCTTCCTGCCAGCGTGACCAAAATCGGCAAGCGGGAGTGCTATATCGTTCCCTTGTGGTCGTCCCAGGAGCTTGCCGTGGAGGCGGCGGAGACATCCCCTTCCGTGTCGTAGGAAGATACAGTGATGGTGTACCTGCTGCTTCCCTCCACGTAGGTCCGCCCGTCCGTGCCGATTATGGATACGGTGTCCCCGTTCGTGTCTGCGATTTTGCCCGGGCAGGAGAGGCGGTTCAGCGTGCTGTCACCTGTTACGATCCAGCTGCTCCGTGAATCGATGTACAGGTTTGCCCCGCCGTCGCCGCCGTTCCCGGCGGCCTTCTCGTCATCGATGAAAGCTCCCCGGAGCGTGCTGCCCTCGGTCATATAGAAGTTCAGGCTGGAGATGCTGTCGTAGATGACGTCGCCTTCCATATACTGGCTTATCGCCGTGAACTTCGTGTCTGCCCCGTTCGCCCCGCTCTTGCCCCAGCCCCGCTGGTTGGCGTTTCCCGTGACCTTCAGGAAAAAGTAGCCCCTCGCCGCGTCCTCTATCTTGACGTCTTTCAGTATGAACGTGGATTCCGTATTGGTGCTGTAGAACATCCCGCCGTGCCGTGCGGTCAGCTTGCCTCCCTGCATCTCGAAGGTGCTGTTCCCGATTTCGGAATCACCGGACATGCTCTGGTAGAGTATGACGTTCCACGTGCAGTCGTTCTGGCTCATGTCGCTCATGTTTCCGGTCAGCTCGCAGTCAAAGAGCCGTATGGAGTTTTTTCCCTCTATGCAGACGGCCTCGCTCCCGTTCGCGGTCAGCTTCGCGCCTTTGACGGCGATGTCCGCCGTGGAATAGATTGCGGGTGACCCGCTGCCGTTCGTCACGTAGTTTCCGCCCTGCACGACCATCGTGCCGCCGCCCCGGTCGCTGCGGATTGCGGCGGACGACTCCCCGCTGGTCTCCACGTTCAGGTCCCGGGCGTACACCGTGCCGCCTCCCGCCGCATGGATGCCTCCTGACGTATCTTTCTTGGTCGTAATCGTCGTGTACGAGACGTATGCCTCGCCGTCACCGTAGGCGAATACCCCCGCCCCGCCTTTCGCATTCGTTGAGACGGTACTGTCCTCTATGATCAGCTTTCCGTCCGTCACGAGCGCGGCGGCTCCGATTCCGTAGAACGACGAGCTGTCCCCGCCCTTGGATGTGGCGGACTTGCGGCTTATGCTGGCATTATCGAGAGCGACTGTAGCTCCTCCCGTGACGAGGATGGCGTTCTCGTCCTTGCCTGCGGATGAAAATTTTTTGTCGCTTACGGCCGTATCCTTGGAGTATGTGGTTTTTGCATCGTATGACGCAGGCTTGCTTGCGGGGCCTCCCTCCGGAGGCATTCCCGGACCTCCCTCCGGGGCGCTGAAACTGCCCGGGGGCGGGAGCGCCGTGCCTGGATCATCTTTTTGTATTTCTTTGCGGGAGGAAGTTTTTTTACCACTGGGGCTTGCGGCTGCCGTAACTGTCCCGTAACCGGAAAGGACAGCCACCGCAAGCATGAATGATGCTATGGAAAGTTTTGTCTTCGTCATGTCTACCTCACATTAAAGATGTTCTGCCTTTGAGTATAACAAGCAGTCCCCCGTACAGGCTATATTTTCCCTGTTATGGGGAGGGGGGATAACGGGAAATTACGGAGGCCGGATTTCCTCTTGCCTTGATTTTGTTTTTGTGGTAGAATATCGTGCAAACTTCAACTAGAGAGGCTTGCATGGCATACTATTTTTCTGAACCATCCCACACATTTGGTGAGTATCTGCTCGTTCCCGGCTACACGTCCGCCGACTGCATCCCGGAGAACGTCTCCCTGCGCACGCCCGTGGTGCGCTACAACAAGAAGGCAGGCGAGCAGTCCAGTCTGTTCATGAACATCCCCATGACAAGCGCGGTCATGCAGTCCGTCTCGGACGACAAGCTGGCCATTGCCCTCGCCAAGGAGGGGGGCATCAGCTTCATCTACGGGTCGCAGACCATTGCCGACCAGGCCGCGATGGTTGCCCGCGTCAAGGACTACAAGGCGGGCTTCGTCTCTTCCGATTCCAACATCAAGCCAAACCAGACCCTGCAGGAAGTGCAGAACCTGATAGAGAAGACCGGCCACAGCACGATTGCCGTCACCGACGACGGTACGGCCCGCGGCAAGCTGGAGGGGATAATCACCGAGCGCGACTTCCGCATGGACAAGGTCTCCCCCTCCGCCAAGGTGAGCGAGTACATGACTCCCCTCAAGGACCTGATTACCGGCGAGGACGGTATATCGCTTGAGAAGGCGAACGACCTCATCTGGGCGCACAAGGTGAACCAGCTGCCGATTGTGGACAAGGACGGCCGCCTGGTCTCGCTCGTCTTCCGCAAGGACTTCGACAGCCACGTGAGCTATCCCAACGAGCTCCTGGATTCCAAGCACCGCTACATCGTCGGCGCGGGAATCAACACGAGGGACTACATGGACCGCGTGCCCGCCCTGATCGACGCAGGCGTTGACATCATGACGCTCGATTCTTCCGAAGGCTTCACCGAGTGGCAGGCCCGCGCCCTGCACGACATCCACGACAAGTTCGGCAAGGACGTCCGCGTCGGCGCGGGGAACGTCGTTGACCGGGACGGCTTCATGTTCCTCGCCGAGAACGGTGCGGACTTCGTGAAGATTGGAATTGGCGGCGGCAGCATCTGCATCACCCGCGAACAGAAGGGAATCGGCCGCGGGCAGGCGACGGCGACGATCGAGGTTGCCAAGGCCCGCGACGAGTACTACGAGAAGACCGGCATATACGTCCCCATCTGCTCCGACGGCGGAATCGTCCACGACTACCACGTGACGCTCGCCCTCGCGATGGGCGCGGACTTCGTCATGCTGGGCCGCTACTTTGCCCGCTTTGACGAAAGCCCGAGCAACAAGCTCATCGTCAACGGCAACTATGTCAAGGAATACTGGGGTGAGGGATCGAACCGCGCCCGCAACTGGCAGCGCTACGACCTGGGCGGCAAGAAGACCCTCGCCTTCGAGGAGGGCGTTGACTCATACGTTCCCTACGCCGGCCACCTGCACGACAACGTGCTCCAGACGACGAGCAAAATCATCCATACGATGTGCAACTGCGGTGCGCTGAGCATCCCCGAGCTGCAGGAGAAGGCGAAGATCACGCTCGTGTCCGCGACGACGATCCAGGAGTCTTCTGCCCACGACGTGGTGGTCAAGAACGCCTCCATCCAGTCCGTGTAAGGACAACCGGGCTTGTTGCAAAAGTCCCTTGCGACGAACTCGCGGGGACTTCTTGTAACTGTCCCGGACGTCGCAGGTTTTTGTTTTGCCAAAGAGGGGCGCGGAATTTCCTGTTCCGGCCCCTTTTCATATCAAGAGTTCAAGGAGGCTTGTATGTTCAAAGGATTTTTTGCTGGAGTCGCGGTCGCGGCCGCCGCAATGTTTGGCATAAAGAAACTGTCGGAGTATGCGGAAACGAGGGATGACCTTCGGGACATAAAGGACAAGCTGGCGAAGACCCGGGACGATGTCGCCGCCGACTGCAAGGACGTGGCCCAGTCCGTGGCCGCTGCAGTCCGTGGTTCCGGTGCCGGAGCTGAGGAGCCCGGCACGGAGGAGCCCGGGGCTGAGTCAGAGAAAACCGGGGCCGACGAGTCCGACGCTTGATTCATGCCGAAGATCTAATACCCCGACGCCCTGCATCGGGGGGTGGTGGTTCCCGCAGCCCCGCTTGCCATGCCCGCAGCCTCGCCGCATGATGCGGCGGCCCCAACACGGGGCGGAACCCGCCTGTCTCCCGCTGTAGATTTTAGGGCAATCCGTGGGCTCTCTGTATAATCCCCTTGTATTATGAGTTTGCACATGGTATATTCGGAGTAGGAGGTTTTTATGGCTTCGATTAATCGCTTTCAGACAATAAATGACATTCCTCCAAGTCGGGGAAAGGATGTTCTCCTGAAGATTCTGAATTCTCCGAAGGCAGATCTTTCAAGGCTTCAGAAGATAGCCACGGATTACGAGATGAAAGCTCTTGAAATGATGAAGGTAGAAAGAAAGGAGCGGAAGCAATGATTTTTCTGCCACTGGAGACGGAGTTGTTCTGTTACGAGCACCTCTTTGACTCTTCAGATAATTTGGTTCAATCACTTTTTTTGTGTGTGGGATTATGAGGGAGTAAACAAAAAGGGCTCGCTTTTGTATAATGGCTAAAAGAAAAAGAA
>CACYDQ010000443.1 GCA_902773215.1 uncultured Spirochaetaceae bacterium
CCTCATCCCTCGTGCGGAAGTTGTCGGCGGAACCTACTATGACAAGCCTCGCCCCCGTCTTATCACGGAAAGCGGGAAAGGCCTCCAGCAGGGTCCTGAGCCCCTTGTGGGCCTTGATGTTGCCGACAAAGATGACGAAGTCCTCTTTCCTGATTCCATCCAGCCTGCCCTGCCCCTTCGCCTCCTCCATAAAGCGGGGAATCCCGTTGCAGGCGACGGAGACGGGCTTCTTGCAGGCAAGCAGCTTCTGTATCCTCCCCCGGTTGAATTCGGAGACGGTGAACAGCTCCTTGGAGCGGAACACCGCATATTTATAGAAGAATTTCCTCGCGAGCACGCCCAGCCGCCCCGCGAGACCGGGGAAGTCCAGGAAGACCAGGTCGTGTATCGTCGTGTACACGGGAATCCGTATCCCGGACGGGACGTTGCAGTACGGCGAGAAGTAGCGGTCACAGGCGTTGATTCTGGAGGCAATGCCGCGGGGGAAAAACAACAGCTCCCGCAGGGAGAAGGGCTTCACGCCGCAGACGACAAGCTCGGTCTTGCCGTCAAAGTCCCGCACGGCAGAACGGATCTCGCCCTCGTTGTCCGCCCCCGCAAGCAGCACAAGGCCGTCAAATCTCTCATCGGAGCACAGGAACGGCAGGATACCGGCAAGGAAGCTCCCGATTCCGCTCTTGCCGTACATCCGGCAGTCAACGGCGAGCCTCATCTTGTGCCGCCCGCGTTTTTTACGTCCGCTACAGTCTTTTCGATGACGGCGGCCATCTGCGAGCGGAAGCGGTCTTCCGAGAAGGAGGCGGCATGGGACGCTATGGCGGCGGAATCAAACGCCCCCTCCGCCTCAAGCTTCTCGAAGCGCCCGAGCGCGTCTATCAGGGAATCCGCATCCTGCCTGTCAAAGAAGACCCCGGTCTTGCCGTCAACGACCGTCTCAAGCACCCCGCCCGAGCCGTAGGCTATGACGGGCCTTCCGCAGGCCTGGGCTTCCACGGGGATTATGCCGAAGTCCTCCTGGGCGCAGAAAAGCAGGGCACGGCACCGCTGCAAGTATGATCTGACCGCATCATCGCTAATACGCCCGGTAAAGCTGATGTCAGCCCCCGGAAAGGATGAGGCAAGCTTCCTCAGCTCCTTTTCCTGTCCCCCGCTCCCGACGACGACAAGCTTCCGGCCCGTCCTGCCGCATGCCTCTATCGCCATGTCGAGCCGCTTGTAGGCGACCATCCGGCTGAACGCAAGGTAGAAGCCTTCGTGGGGAAGGCCATCCGGCGTAAGCGAGGCGGTATTCACCGGCGGATTCACGACGACCGCATCCCGCCCCCAGAACTTCTGTATGCGCCGGGCTATGTAGGCGGAGTTCGCGACCAGGCAGTCAGGTCTCTGGCTTGAGACGTAGTCCCACTGACGGAGCGCGGGAATCCAGCGTTTCATGAAGAGTCGGGTCAGGAAGCCGGAGCGTGCGTAATAGTCAAAGTAGAGGTCCCAGGCATAGCGCATGGGGCTGTGGATGTAGGCAACGTGCGGCGTATCAGGCCGGGTGATGACACCCTTGGCGCAGGACGACGACGATGAGAGCACCAGGTCGTAGCCGGTCAGGTCGAATTCCTCCCATGCCCCGGGCATCAGGGAGAGCATCTTGGTGTAGAGCCTCGTCGCCATCGGAAGCCGCTGCAGGCGGGAGACATGGACTTTCTCCGGCGGGAAGAAGCCGGCCATCTTTTTTTTATCGTAGACGAGGGTATAGATGTCCGCGTCAGGGTACATGACCAGCAGCTGCTGGAGCACCCGCTCCCCTCCCCCGTAGTTGACGAGCCAGTCGTGGGTTATCGCGACTTTCATCTTGTGCCCTCGCCTTTCCCGACAATTTCGATTCTGCCCGCATGGGGAAGAAAGCGCGTGACGACAATCACGATGGCGGAGGAGAGGAAAAGAAAAAGGAGGACGAATACCGCGCGGACTCCGTCACCGGACATCCCGGAAAAACGGGAAGCCACGGGGCCTGCCGCAAAGTAGCCCGCGATGGCGGAGACAAAAGGAAACAGGAGGGAGAACAAGGCTTCCATAGCCTGCCTCCTCGCGTTCGTCTCTATGTAGACGATGTCGCCCGCCTTAAGGGTAAAGCCCCTGGGGTTCGAGGCAGGGACGGACTCCTGCTTGTTGCCGCATGAGGCGGAGCAGGAGGCACATTCAAGCTTCGTGACAGGAAGAACGGAGACAGAGCCGGCCTCCGCCGAAAGTACGACCGCAGACCTGCTCATCCTCTTCTGGGAAGCCCCTTCATCTTCTCGTTGCAGA
>CACYDQ010000444.1 GCA_902773215.1 uncultured Spirochaetaceae bacterium
GAGAGCAGCTTGTAGCGGTAGAGCTTCCAGTCCGCCTCCGCCTGCTTGTCAGCGAGGGTCAGAGAGAGCCTCCGGTAGCGCCGCGAGAAGCGGGAGGCGTGGTCGTCCCGTACCGACTGGTATGGCTTGGTCTGGGCGAAGCAGAGCTTTTTGAGCGCCTTGTCCGCAGCAGATGTCGCAAGGGACTTGGCGGAGCGCGACACGTCCCCGCCCCGCCGCCGGTAATGGCCCGACCGGTAGGCGGTCTCTATGTCTATGTAGATGGTAACGTCGTCCGCCCCCTCCACGATGAGGGAGCCGCCCTTGACCCGGCAGGTCCCGCCCGTCGTGCAGGCCATCGCCATCGCGCACATGGGGATGCCGTCCGTCCGCTCCAGCACGATCGTGTCATCGTCCAGGGAGAAGACCGTCCTTGTCTGCCCGTCGCTCTCGAATCCCGCCCTGATGAAGATGTTGCGGGGGAGCGATGCGCCTATGTGTATCGTAATCACGTCATCCCCGGAAGAGACGAAGCTTTCCCTGCTGTAGCTGACGCTGGAACCTCCGCCGAGCGTGGCATTCTGCGAGAAAATCGCAGTGCTGTCCTTGGGGCTTTCTATGGAGATGTCTTCCGAGGCAATCCCTGTCTCCATGTCCAGTTTGCGCTCGTACACAAGGATGGGGCTGCCTTTCCCGGTGAGGGGGCTGCGGTCAGCCGCTGAGAAAAAATCTATGCGGAAGTTGCCCGCGCTCTTGTAGCTGGCGGGGCAGCTCAGCACCGGGCGGACGCTCTCTTTTATAAGCTCGGCAGCCTCATTCTCCCTGCCATCAGCGCAAAGTGATTTTATCTTGGGAAAGTCCTTCCTGCAGCTCCTGTTTGCCCGGTCTATGAAAGGGGAGGACCACAGTGACTCCTCGTTCAGGGCGATTACCTGAGAGTCAATTCCCCCGAAAACCATTGCTCCCAGGCGTCCGTTGCCGATGGGGAACGCGGTTCCGGAATCCTTGGCGGCCTCTTTGTAGCTTATCGTGTCCATAGGGGAGAATCTAGCACGAACGGGGCAGTCTGAGCAAGCCCTCACACCGCTGCCCACAGCATATAGGGAGGAATCCTGACGATGCTGCCGTCCACGGACAGGTTCTTGGGATGGACGATAAGCTCGCTCTCTATCCGTTTGCCGAAGAGCTCATGGAAGCGTCCCAAAGAAGTCGTCGTGTAGTTCTTGGAGGACTTTACCTCTATGGGGCTTATTTTGTAATTGGTCTTGCTCTCATTGGACAGGAGGAAGTCTATCTCTATGTCGTTCCGGTGCTTCTCTTCGCTGTAGCGGGTGTAGAAGTACAGCTTGCGTCCCTTGGCCGCCAGCATCTGGGAGATGGCGTTCTCGTAGAGCATCCCGCTGTTCAGCGCGAGCTTGCCGTCCATGATCTGCTTGTAGAGCTGGCTGTCCGTCAGCTCGTTCTCGCTGAACGCCAGGCTGACGAGCAGGCCCGTGTCCCCCATGTAGCATTTGACGTAGGACTCGTTCTTGTTCAGGGGCAGGCCCACGTTGGGATCATTGCAGCGGTAGCAGAGGTTGCATATCATGGAGTCGTCCAGCCAGAAGAAGGGATCGTCGTACCGGTCGAACCTGCCGTTCCCGTCAATCTCGCTGAGCGTCACCCGCTTCTCGTGCGTGGAAAGGTATGCCGGGACGTTTTCGAAAATCGCGGAGACCTTGGACTTGTATCGTTTGGCGGCTTTCTTTATGTCGTCCCGGTACAGGTCCAGTATATCCCGCTTCTCCATGTCCGCCGCCGCGAAGTCCCGCCCGCCGGCGGCATACGCCACCAGGGCCTGCGGCATCCCGCCGACAAGCAGGTACTCCTTGAACAGCCGCATCGCCCTGCCGTGCATGGCCTGATCGAGGGGGGCCTTCCTGTCCCAGCAGTCCGCGATGTGCTCCAGAAGGAGCTCCTCGCCCATGTACGCCATGAATTCCCCGAAGTCCACCGGGTACATCCGTATCTTGCGCTCCTCGGACGGCAGGGTGATGTCCTCCACGTTCTCGCGGATGGAGATAAGGGAGCCTGTCTCTATGTAGTCATAGCGGCCGTCAGCGACCAGGTACTTTATGGCTTCCCGCGCCTTGGGGAACTTCTGTATCTCATCGAAGATGATGAGGGATTCCCTCGGGTACAGCCTCGTGCCGTACTCCAGCATCAGGGTCTGGAAGAACAGGTCCAGGTTGTTCATGTCGTCAAAGGCATCTTTCACCGCCTTGCCGGCCTTGTTGAAGTCAATCAGGATGTAGGACTTGTACTCGTTCTTGCCTACTTCCTCCGCCACGGTGGATTTGCCGATGCGCCTCGCCCCCTCGATGAGCAGGGCCTTGGAGCCTGCGGTCTGAGTCTTCCATTCTACGATCCGGTCATATATCCTTCTGCGGATGCCCATCTTCACCTCAATTATGTCGCTATGCGCAAGGTAATTATAGCACGAAATGTACGCTATGCGCAAGGTAGAAAATGCCGAAAATGTACGCTACGCGCAAAGTACGAAATGCTCAAAATGTACGCTACACGCAAAGTACGAAAGGCTTAAAATGTACGCTATGCGCAAGGTAAAAAATGCCGAAAATGTACGCTACGCGCAGGGTACAGACCCTAAAGACAAAGTCCGCGTTTTATGCTAGGATTGCCGCAAGGAAACATCGATGGCCTTTGTAAAGAACCTGTTTGACAAGAACTTCATAGAATACGCAAGCTACGTCATACGCGACCGCGCCATACCGGACCTGGAGGACGGCCTCAAGCCCGTCCAGCGGAGAATCATGCACACGCTCTTCGAGATGGACGACGGCCGCTTCCAGAAAGTCGCCAACGTCGTGGGCCGCGTCATGCGCTACCATCCGCACGGCGACGCTTCCATCGGCGGCGCGCTCGTCGTGCTCGCCAACAAGGGCATCTTCATAGAGAAGCAGGGTAACTTCGGCAACATGTTCACCGGGGACGGGGCCTCTGCCCCCAGGTACATCGAGTGCCGTGTCCACCCGCTCGCCAAAGAGTTCCTGGTGACAAACCCGCACGTGACCCACTATGTCCCTAACTACGACGGCAGGACGACGGAGCCGGAGGTTTACCGGGCAAAGATTCCCGTCGCCCTGATCATCGGGGCGGAAGGCATCGCGGTCGGCATGTCCACAAAAATCCTTCCATATAACATCCGCGAGGTGCTGGAGGCCGAGAAGAAGGCGCTCCGGGGAGAGAAATTCGAGCTCTACCCCGACCTGCCGACGGGCGGCCTCATCGACGTGACGAACTACAATGACGGCAACGGCAAGCTGATAACCCGCGCCAAGTTCGACATGAGCGACGAGAAGAAAATCGTCATCACCGAGCTGCCGGTGGACTCCACTTCGGAGAGTCTCCTCAATTCGATTGAGAGCGCCTACAAGGCGGGCAAGATAAAGATAAGCTCCATAGACGACTTCACGACCGACCACTGCCAGATAGAGATAAAGCTGCCGCGCGGGGTCTAC
>CACYDQ010000445.1 GCA_902773215.1 uncultured Spirochaetaceae bacterium
GAACCTGAGCGCGAGCGTCATCTGCTACGGCGGTACGGCGACATTCGGCTGGTCCCTGCCGGGCAGCGGCGAGGCGACCCTCTCCGGGACCACGGGGGATACCAACAGCGTGACTCCCCAGGCGGGCGGCATGGCCACGCTCACCGTGACGGCAACCCTGGACGACGGCAGGACGCTGACCAAGGAGCTTGACATATACGTGCTGCAGGTGGACATGACGGGAACTTCCCCGGCAGGACACGACCTGTCCGAAAGCTCCACCTTCCCCACCATCATCCAGGAGGACGAGGATGCGGTGATGAACATGACCGCCTCCCTCGTGGGCATAAGCGACCTTGCGGGCGCGGAGTTCGAATGGGTGGGCGTCGGGGCCGACGTGACGACGCTGACGCTCACCCCGTCCGGGACGGGCAATACGGCCTGTGCACTGGTGCCCATGGCGGCCCAGGAGGACGGCATCACCCTGAAGGCGAAGATTACCTGGCGGGGCGTGCTGGTGCAAGCCGAGCGCTACATCAAGGTGGTGGGCCTGCGCCTCGGCCTCCCGGAGGACATCGACGGCCTGCTCCTGGTCCATTCGACAACGGCACCGAACCGGCTTTCGTTCGAGCTGACCCCGGTGGGCTTCACACTCTGGGATTTGAACTCCGTCTCGTACGCCCCGATGTCGGGTCCCATCGCCACGGTGAACGCCGGTGCGGGCACGAGCATAGTCGTGACCGCGGCAACGGGCCCGAGCGGATTCACCTACGAGACCGGGGTCGTCGAGGCCACGGTGATGGCAAGCATGGGGGCAGATGCCATACCGCTGACCGCAAAACGGAAGGTCACGGTGATGGACTTCATCATTAAAGACAGCCTGGGCACCGTCCTGCCCGCAATGAACTGCCTGACCTGGCCCGAAACGAAGGGCATCGTCGCGGAACTGAAGGGGCCGCCCGCGGACGCGACCGTGACATACAGCTGGGAAAACGGCACGCCGGCCGCAGTCTCGCTCATCTCGCCGTCCTCGGCGGGCACGGCAACCGTAAAGCTGGCCAGCGGCGACGCCTCCGGCAGCTCCGACATAACCGTGACGGCGACATACGACGGCAACGACTACACCAAGACGGTGACATTCGCCGCGGGCTACATCGTGGACGTGTCCTCCATGTCGACGACGGAATTGGGTACCTACTTGACGAACCTCTTGAGCGGATTGGACGCAACCGTGTATACCAAGGACAACCCGGCAAAAGTCACGCTCACGGGCCTGCCCGAGGATGAGTGGACCACCACTGGAGGCGTATACAATGCGGCAC
The DNA here is from genome assembly GCA_902773215.1 of uncultured Spirochaetaceae bacterium. Classification (GTDB taxonomy): domain Bacteria; phylum Spirochaetota; class Spirochaetia; order Treponematales; family Treponemataceae; genus Treponema_D. Next base: position 1,302 of record CACYDQ010000445.1, read on the forward strand.
TGGACAGAATGAAGACGGTCGCGGATGCCATACGGAGCAGCGGCGCATACCTGGACCTGTCTGAAACCCAGCTCCCTGACGGCACCCCGCTGTACTCCGACCGGTATGACACAACGGGGGATACTGGTTACTACAGTGGTGGTCCAAGGGAAGAACGAGGGCTGTTCTCCGGCTGCACCAAACTGGTCAAGGCCCCCCAGCTCCCCGTAAACAACACCACGGCCCTTAATAAAGAACGGTCGCTGGACTATGCCTTCCGCGGCTGCACGAACCTGACGGAAATCCCGGAGATTCCTGCCTGGGTGAACGACCTGGTTGGAACTTTTGAAAACTGCACGAGCCTGGAGGACCTCAGCTCCGTGACCATCCCCTGTCCTCCCAGTAACCAGCTGCAATCAACCTTCAATGGCTGCTCCGGCCTGAAGTACCCGCCGGCGATAGCAGACGGCGTGACACAACTGCCTAGTACCTTCGGAAGGTGTACATCTCTTCTGGTAGCTCCGACTATCCCCAACAGCGTTACACAAATGGGCAATACGTTCAACCGATGTACGAGCCTGACAAACCTGAGCTCCATGATCATCCCCTTAGGTGTCATCAACCTGGACTCCTGCTTCATTGGATGCACGAGCCTGACTGTGGCCCCGGACATTCCCAACGCTGTCACCGACATGGATAGCTGCTTCAATGGCTGCAAGAAGCTGACCCGTGCGCCCGTCATTCCCGCGTCCGTCAACACTATAGAGCGGTGCTTCGCCGGATGCGAGAGCCTGGGCGGCAACGTCGTCATAAAGGCAAGCATCAGCTCCTCAAGCGAATGGCTAAAGACATTTGGTACACCCAATGCCTCGTTTTTGACTCCACTCGGGCTCGGCAGGCCCAGCGGCATGACCGTATATGTTCCCGCCGCCGGCACCGACAGCGACGGCAACGGCATAGACGACGCGGTGGACACCGTGCTGAGCGCCACCGAACACGACCACCTTTCGGCCGGTACCTACGGCACAGACGCTGGCACTCCATGCAAGGTCATCGCCGTAGACACCACCGCCGGCCAGACCTGGCCCGACCCGTAATCGCCCGGGGGGGCGGGAGGCAAAAGGCATTTAGGCGCGGGGAAGCTGCGCCTTGCCGCGAGGGGCGGGCGCATTTGCAGTAGAAAAAATCACTCCTTTGTGCTATATTTGAGCTATGGGAACTGAGAGGACGTACAACTTCAAGCCGGTTGAGGATTTGGTCTTTAC
>CACYDQ010000446.1 GCA_902773215.1 uncultured Spirochaetaceae bacterium
CGCGTCGGAGTGGGTCTTGTGCCATTCGGTAAAGACCTTGTGAATCTCCGCGTTGGGCTTGTAGCCGTACATCTCGCAGGACTGCTCCGCCATGCGGATTCCTCCGAAGGGCATGAAGGCCCTCTTGAGGGGCTTGTCCGTCTGGAGTCCGACGACCTTCTCCAGGTTCTTCTTGGAACCGTCGGCGAAGATGTAGCCGGGCTTGTGGGAGGTAATCGTCGAAACGATGTCGGTGTCCAAATCGAGGACGCCTGGCCTCTCCTTTCCGTCAAGTCCCGTACACTTCTTGTTATGCTCTTCCTTCTGCAGCCTCTGGAGCTCAGCGAAAAGCTCATTTGTCGCCGCAGTCGGCCCCGCCAGGAACGAACTGTCCCCGTCGTAAGGCGTGTAATTCAGCTGGATAAATTCGCGGACATTAACTTCGTCCTGCCAAAGCCTACCGGTCTTAAAACCGTTCCACTCTTCTCTCTGGACCATCTTTGAACCTCTTATATGATGTTGATTGCAAGCCAAGGGGCAAGCCCCTCCAGCGATACAAACTGCTGTGAATGACCTGCCCTTAATATAGAGCAAGACAGATAAATATTCAAGCCTTTTCGCCACAAATACACAATAAATAGCGGAATTTTAGCGAAAACGCCCCGAAAGACACTATAACTAGTATCCCGAGCCAGTACAAAGGTCGCTTCCCTTGCACTACTGGTAGCTCTTGAAGTCCTGCACGATGCTTATCGCCGACCGCACCTCGCATGTCGGCAGAATCCGCGCCGCCGTCTGCACCGCACGCTCCGCAAGTCCCTGCGAGTCGGCCACCCCCATCAGGGTAACGACGTTTCCTTCGATCGAGGCGCGCAGGAAGTTGATGTTTATATGGTAATCGAATATCAGCTGGTTGACCAGGCGCTGGCCTTTGAGCCGCAGCTCCACCTCTTCCTTGCCCTCCGCCTCTTTTTTGGCGGTGATGTGTATCTTGATCAGGGCCTCGATGAGACTGACCGCCTCGTCAATAGACAGGATGCTCGTATTCAGTGTCGCCAGGAAGTGCTGGGGGTCGCTGTTGGAGATATTGAAGAAGCTCTTGTGAAAGCCCTCCCGGTTGTTTGCGCTCTCGTCAATCCGCTGCTGGGCCTGCTTGTCGTTCCAGCTGAATTCCTTCTTGAGCCGTTCCAGCCTCACGCCGTCATTGGAGACAAAGCGGAGGGCAATCAGGTTGGGCACGTTCTCAAGAATCGCGAATGCCCCTCGGCCTATGAGGATGCAGTTGCCCTTGGAGGCAGCCTCAAGCTCGGCATACTGCAGGTAGTTCAGGTACTCGTCCCTGTCCTTGACCAGGCTGGCAAAGAAGCCCGGCTTTCTCTCGTCGTACTTGGAAAGTTTGTCCTGTGGAAAGCCCAGCTCGACGATTCTCTTCTCTATCTGCTTCCTGTCGATGAACGAGTAGCCCGTCTTCTTGGCCAGCGCCGTCGCAATCTCGTCGCCCAGAGCCGCCACCTGCCGTGAAATGGAAATAATAGCCATAGTCAGTCCTCCTTGTCCTTCCTTATCGTTCCTTTATTATAACACTTTTCCTGAAAACTGGCAAAAAAAATCAACAGGACTACGAGAAATCAGACAAGGAGTTTCCGGCTACTTCTTCCTCCCCAGAAGCCTCATGCTGTTGAGCGCGGCGAGGAGGGTCACCCCGGTATCACCGAACACGGCAATCCACATGTTGGCGAGGCCGAGCGAGCAGAGGACGATTATCAGGGCCTTGACCCCGAGCGAGAAGAAAACGTTCTGCCACACGTTCGCCATCGTCTGGCGGCTGGTCAGGATTGCGTCGGCAGCCTTGCCCGGCATGTCGTTCATAATGACGACATCCGCCGCCTCTATGGCCGCATCGCTGCCAATGCCCCCCATCGCTATACCCACGTCGCTCCGCGTCAGCACGGGCGCATCATTTATGCCGTCACCGACAAAGGCGACGGAGGATTTCTTTCCTTTATATCCGGCTATGAGCTCCTCCACTTTAGCAAGCTTGTCCTGCGGGAGCAGGCCGCAGAAGTAGCCGTCCAGCTTGAGCCTGTCCGCCGTCTGCCGTGCGGCATCCTCCTCGTCGCCCGTCAGCATCAGGACTTTCTCCACGCCGAGCGAGCGCAGGCGCTCCACCGCGCTGACGGAATCTTCCTTTATCACATCGCTTATGACAATGTGTCCCGCATATACGCCGTCAACCGCGACATGGATGACCGTCCCACTGTCGTCCTCGTGGCAGGGGGCAATGCCGGTCACCTGCTCTTCCCGCATGAAGGCGGAGTTGCCCGCGATGACCGTCCTGCCGTCC
>CACYDQ010000447.1 GCA_902773215.1 uncultured Spirochaetaceae bacterium
CCGGCGCTCATAAAGGGCTACAGCGACTACGGCTGCATGGTCCCCGCCATCGTGGAGAAGGGCAACCTGACGGTCTTCCAGTTCCACCCGGAGAAGTCCGGCGAGAAGGGGCTCAAAATCCTGAAGAACTTCGCGGAGGGGGAAAGCAATGCTTAAGAAGAGGATAATCATCTGCCTGGACGTGAAGGACGGGCGCACGACGAAAGGCGTCAAGTTCAAGGACAACAAGGACATTGGCGACCCCGTGGAAATGGCCGCCGAATACTACCGGCAGGGCGTTGACGAGCTGGTCTTCTACGACATCATGGCGAGCGCGCGGGGCAAGAAGCCCATCCTGGACCTCATCGCGGCGGTCGCGGGCCAGGTCTTCATCCCCTTCTGCGTCGGAGGGGGCATCGCGACGCTGGACGACATACGCGGTATCATCATGGCGGGGGCGGAAAAGGTCTCGCTCAACTCGCAGGCGGTCAAGAACCCAGACCTGATACGGCAGGGGGCGCGGGTCTTCGGCAACCAGTGCATCGTGCTGGGGATGGACGCGGCCCGGGACGAGGCCATGCCCTCCGGCTACCGGGTCTACCTGAACGGCGGGCGCGTCGCGACGGACCGGGACGCGCGGGAGTGGGCGCAGGAGGCCGTCTCGCTCGGCGCGGGCGAAATCGTGCTCAATTCGATAGACGCTGACGGCACGCGGACCGGCTACGAGATGAACCTGACGCGGATGATAAGCGAGGCGGTGGAAGTACCGGTCATCGCCTCGGGCGGGGGCGGAACGCCTGACCATCTGGCCGACGTGCTCGGCGATGGCAAGGCGGACGCGGCCCTCATCGCCTCCATGGTGCACTCGGGCGAGTACACGGTGGGCAGCATCAAGGCAGCCCTGCGCGACAAAGGAATCGCCGTCAGGGACTAAGCTGCTCCGACACAATCAGGGAGCTGCCTTGGTACTTGGGAAGGAACTTTTTGACCGCCCCGGTCTCGAACTTAACGCTGATGACGTACTCGCCCTCATCGGAGAAGCCGCCCCGGATGATGTGGCCGTAACCCCAGTCATCGTGGTAGACCTCTGCCCCGGTGCGGTATATCCTGGCAATCGGGTCGCCTCCGCTGCCGGGGTCGAATGAGAAGGATGCGGGGTTGTTGCCCAGCACGCGGACGTTGCCGTCCCCCAGCTCTGACAAAAAGAGGCTGGGGCCGGTGTAACGGGTGCTTCCGTACAGGCGGCGGCTCTGGCAGGAAGTAAAATAGAGCTCGTCCCTGGCGCGGGTTATGCCCACGTAGAAAAGCCTCCGCTCTTCCTCCAGGTCGTCCCCGGCCTTGTCCTCGCGGGGGAAGACGCCCGTCTCCATCCCCGTTATGATGACGCGCGGGAACTCCAGCCCTTTTGTGTTGTGCACGGTTATCAGCGTCACGCGGTCCCCGCCCTCGTCCCCGCCCTCGCTCGCAAGAGACCGGTCCAGCTGGATGCTGTCCAGAAATGCGGTCAGGCCGTCAACCGTACAGGGGTATAGGAGCGCGCTGTTGACCAGCTCGTCCAGGTTCTCGCCCTTCTGTGTCTCCGCTATATCGTCCTGCTCGTGGTAGTAGTCCTTGAGCCCTGACTTGCCTATGACGGCCTCTATAAAAGAAGAAAGCTTGTCCCCGGATTTAGAAGTCCCGCCCTTATCAGTCTGCCTGAGCATCGCCTCGAATTCCTTGACGAGCGCGCAAAAGCTGTCCGCCCCTTCCCGGGCTTTTTTGCTGAGCTTGAGGGCCGGCATGACGGAAGGTATCGTCCGCTCTCCTTCCTGCCCGGCAGCCTCGTCCGCCACGCCGTCAAGCAGGAGGCCGCCTTCTGATGCTTCCGGGGCGGATTCTGTCCCTGCTGGCTCAGCCGCAGCCCCGGCAAGGAAAGCTTCCACGATTTTGTCCTGCGTCGTTCCGCCTATTCCCCGGGCGGGTTTGTTGATGATGCGGCGGAATGACACCTCGTCCTTCTGGTTCGCTATGAACGAAATCCACGCGAGCGCGTCCTTTATCTCCTCCCGCTCGTAGAACTTGAGCGAGCCGACGATGCTGTAGGGAATCTTTGAGTGGAGGAACTCTGTCTCGAAGCCGAGCGACTGGGCATTCATGCGGTACAATACCGCCCATGCCGAATAGGGTACCCCCTTGTCGTGTGCCTTCCTGATTATCTGGGCGCAGAACTGCGGCTCGTCGTCCTGTGTCGGCAGGAATACGAGGGTCGGCTTCTTGCCCTTGCCCCGGGCAGAGACCAGGGTCTTGCCCAGCCTGTCCTCGTTGTTCCTGACGACCGCGTCCGCGCAGGAAAGAATCTCGCTCGTGGACCGGTAGTTGGTCTGGAGCCGTATCAAGGTCGTGCCGGGGAACTGCTTCTGGAAGCTCAGGATGTTCTGTACGTCCGCCCCGCGGAACTTGTAGATGCTCTGGTCATCGTCGCCGACGACGCTCACGTATGTCGGAGCCCCTTCTCCCACTCCCGAAAGCTGCTGGAGCAGCATGAACTGCGCGGTGTTGGAGTCCTGGTACTCGTCCACCAGTATGACCCGGTAGCGGAAGCTGGCCTCCCGGCGGGCTGCGGCGTTGTCACGCAGGACCAGGTATGGCATCATGATCAGGTCGCCGAAGTCCACGTTCCCGGTCTCGCGGAGCCGCTTCTGGTAGGCTTCATATATGGAAGGGAATTTAGGGTCCTCGCTGACCGTATACAGGCTGTCGCTGTCCGGGCCCAGGCAGAAGTCCTTGGCGAGCGAAATCTTCTTGGCGGCGACCTTGGCCTGCTGCTTGGTCAGGTCGGGAACGGCTTTCTGTACGAGGGTCGTCATGTCGTCGTCGTCGTAGACCGTGAAGTTCTTGTCCACCCCGGCCTCAAAGGCATGGGTACGCAGGAAGTAGGAGCCCCAGGAGTGGAAGGTGCGGATCTGGGCATACTGGGCGCGGGGTTCCAGGGCGGTTGCCCGCTCCCGCATCTCGTTTGCGGCTTTCTTGGTGAATGTGACGGCGAGAATCGAATAAGGATCCACGTGCCGCTCGGCGATCAGCCATGCGATTTTGGTCGTGATGACCCTCGTCTTGCCCGAGCCCGCGCCCGCGAGGATGAGGAGGGGAGAGCCCTCATGCACTACCGCCGCCCGCTGCTCCTCGTTGAGCGTGTCAAGGTATGAGGGGCTTCCCCCCTGTCCGTCGTCCATCAGCCTTGTCTCTCCCATTCCGCGCTTATGTCGAATTCCGACGAGGCGACCGCATGCGCCCTGACGAGGGCACCGGGGACAATCTCGCGGACGGCCTTTGCATCGTCCAGGTCATAGGAGATGACGACGTTGCCGTCGACTTCCGGCGCCTCGAACCAGGCCCTGCCTATCGCAAGCCCCTCGTCCGTGCCGTCCTTGTTCTCGATTATCTCTTCGACAAGGACATCGTAGCTCCTGCCGACGCGTGACTTAAGCCGCTCCTGCGTGATGGCAGCCTGAATCTCCGTGAGCGCGGCCGCCCGTGCCTCGGCTTTCTTGTGGGGGACTTTGCCCTTCATCTTGGCCGCCGGAGTTCCTTCCTCAGTGCTGTAGGCAAAGCAGCCCGACCAGTCGCTCCGTATCGTGCGCAGGAATGCCCGCGTGTTCTCCGCCGCTTCCTCGCTCTCGCCGGGGAAGCCCGTCAGGAAGGTCGTGCGGATGGAGCTGTCCGGGAAGCGGGCGCGGATTGTCTTGATAAGATTACCGTAGGACTCCGCGCTGCCGTGCCGGTTCATCGCCCGGATGATGCCGTCATCGCCTGACTGAAAGGGGATGTCAAAGTAGGGAAGGAAGCGATGGTCCTTTTCCATCAGGTCAAGGATGTCCGTATTGAAGTGGTCGGGATGGATGTAGAGCAGACGCACCCAGAACTGCCCCGGCAGGGCGGAGATTGCCTCCATCAGCTCCCGGAGGAAGGACTTGTCACCGGGCCTGAAGCTGCCCCCCTTGTCCGCCCCGTCGTCCTTGCCGCAGCCATACGCCGCAAGGTCCTGCCCGATGAGATTGATTTCCTTTACGCCACGGGAGACGAGCGAGCGGATTTCGTCCGTGACCTCGGCAATCGGTCGGGAACGAAGGTCGCCGCGGATAATCGGGATGGCGCAGAAAGTGCAGTGGTTGTCGCAGCCCTCGGTTATCTTGACGTATGCGCTCCCCTTGAACGAAAGCAAACTGTCCCGGTCTCCCCCGCACACGCCCTTCTGCGGGGCCTTGATGACGGGCCGGCCGCCGGAGAAGAGGGAGTCCACCGCCCCGTCGATGAGGGAGAGGTCGCCGTTCCCCAGGATGCCGTCAGCCTCCTCCAGCTCGGTCCTGAACACGTCGGCGTAGCGCTCGGCGAGGCAGCCGGCGAGCAGGATCTTCGCATTCGGGTAGGAAGCCCGCGCGTCCATCACGGAATCCAGGCTCTCTTTCTTCGCGCTCTCGATGAATCCGCAGGAGTTGACGATGATAAGGTCGGCCCTGGCCGGGTCATCCACGCGGACAAGACCCTTGGCCTCCAGGCGGGCTATCAGAAGCTCGCCGTCCACCTGGTTCTTGGCACAGCCGTGCTGGTCCAGGAAGAAAGTTCGTCCCATAGGCATATATTATAGAAGGCTAGTTGACGTTCTCAACGACGATGCTGTACATCCCGCTGGAATCCTTGACCCACTTGATGTCCTCGACGAC
>CACYDQ010000448.1 GCA_902773215.1 uncultured Spirochaetaceae bacterium
CATGGAAGTGGACGGCTGGGACAGGCTGGATGTCGCATCCGTCGCAAAGACGATCGACTCTTTGAGCGACGAGAGGCGGAAGCTTGCCGCATCAAAGGACATCAGGCAGAAGCAGGAAGTGCTTGACCAGAAGAAAGAAGAAAAGCGCCTTGCCGACTCCGAGAAGGAGCAGGTCATAAAGACGCTGAGGAAATTCGAGAACCAGCTTTCCACGGCGCAAAGCTCCCTTTCCCAGCACGAGAGGACATGGCAGGCATTCCTGGCACTCCCGGACTTTGAGCAGACCGCCGCAAGGGCCGTCGAATCCCTGTGCGGCGAATATCCCCGCCTGACCAAGGCCGCCACGATACAGGACGCGGATGATGCGGGCGGCAAGATGCTGCGGGAGCTTACCGGCAAGCTGGACACCGCCCAGCGCAGCATAAACGGCTACACGACGAACCTTCAGGCGGCGATGGGCGAGGTGAAGAACCCCAACGCGGCCCTGCGCGAGCAGTTCGGCGACTGGGCCGGGGAGTTCTCCGACATGGGGACGACGAAGGAGTTCCTGCCGGACTACCAGAGCTTCTATGAAAGGCTCATGAAGGACGACCTTCCCAGGTACGAGCGGCAGTTCCACGAGTTCCTGCACAATTCGGTCAGGGACGACATCATCAACTTCAACCAGTTCATCAACAATGCGAAGGAGGACGTGGAGAACGCCGTCCAGTACCTGAACCAGAACCTCCGCGCAATCACCTACCAGCGGAATCCCGACACCTACCTCTCCCTCAAGTGCGAGCGGGCCAAGGATCCCCGCATCGACGAGTTTACCCGCAGGCTCCGCGCGTCTATCCCCGATGCGGCGAGAATCCAGATGCAGGACAGCGAGTACGAGGAGCATCTTTTCAAACAGATAAAGTCCTTTCTGGAATCGCTCAGGGGGAACGAGAACGTCAGGAACCACGTGCTGGACATACGCAACTGGTATGTATTCGCGGCGAGCGAGAACTACGTGCAGGATAACGCGCAGAAGCAGTACTATTCGGACAGCGCGAGCCTTTCCGGCGGCGAGAAGGCAAAGCTCACCTACACCATACTTGCCTCGGCAATCTCATACCAGTTCGGCATAACGGAGGACAGCCGTAAGTCGTTCCGCTTTGTCATAATCGACGAGGCATTCAGCAAGAGCGACTCCACCAACTCCGAGTACGCGATGAAGCTCTTCAAGCAGCTGGACTTGCAGGTAATGGTCATAACACCGCTGGACAAGATAAACATCGTTGAGTTTGACGAAGTGAAGACCCGCACGAACGGAACGCAGACCCGCATCAGGAAAATCGTCTTTGAGACGGAGGAGGACTACCTTTCCTTCGTGGGCAAGCGGGCGGAATCCCGCCGGATGGAGTCCGCGCTGGATGTTTTGCGAGGTAGGCTTGACGGCCATCCCGACATCTTCCCCTGGGCCGTCCGTAACATATCCGCCCTCACGGCAGACCACCCGGACGAGGACGACTTCTGGCAGAACATCTCTCTGTGCGTGAACTGGTTCGCGCAGAACCCGGACAGCGGCCTCTATGTCAGGGAGATACCCCTCCCCGTCCATACGAAATTCATCGAGGGTAACAAGGCTCTGATTCTGGGGCTTTTATTCCCGGAAAACGCCCCACCCGCATCCGAGTTTGAGAGGGCATTGGGACTGCGGCAAAAGCCCTGCCGGATCCGTTTCCGCCCGCTGGACAAAGCGAAAATGCCCACGGTGGGCGGACTTCCCGTGTCGGAACTGACGCTCGACCTGGACGACTTTGCCCGCCTGCCCCAGTCTGGTATACTTGCCAGAATCGAACGCATCTTCGTCGTAGAGAACGAGATGGTCTACCTCACCTTCCCCGCCGTGAAAAACGCCCTCTGTGTATGGGGGCATGGATTCTCCGTCACCCAGCTCAGATGCTGCACTTGGCTTGGCGGCTACCGGCTCCTCTACTTCGGCGACCTGGACGAGCACGGCTTCCAGATTCTGTCAGACTTCAGGGACTGCTTCCCGGGAACGGAATCCTTCTGCATGACGGAGGCCGTCTTTGACAGATACAAGCGCTTTGCCGTGGAAGGAAAGCGGCTTGACGGAGAACGTGTCCCCGGGAACCTAACGGACGAAGAGCTTGCCCTCTTCCTGAAAATCAGGAGGTGCAAAAACGACCGTCTGGAGCAGGAGCGGATACCGCTTGTGGAAATCACCGGGCAGGTCTAAGGAATCGCTGATTAAAGGCCGTATTCTCCCCTTGTGTCCATTGAAAACCAAAATTTGGAAAATCAGCGGTTCCTTAAAATCGAGCATACGGCTCTGGCGATTTTGGATATGCGGTCTTTTTTCCCCGAGAGTTCACCTGCCAACCTTTATGATAAGACTTCAATGCCCGCCGATCTCCGCACTACCCACAGCGAGAACGACAAGGCCGTTTGTGCTGCCTACGGCTTCGGCATACAGATGACGGAGAGCGAGATTGTGTCGGAGCTGTTCAAGCTATACGAGAAACTGTCCGCAAGTCCTTCATAATATACCGGGTTACAAGCCCGCGTCCGCCACGTTCAGCCGAGCATCCTGCCCCGGAATGTGTTCCCGCTCACTTCGTCCAGGCTGACGGTCACGAACGTGCCGATGACGGAGGCCGGGGCTTTGAACGCGACGCGCTCGTTCTGGCTCGTCTTGCCGAGGATTTCCCCCCTGTCGTTCCGGCTTATCGTATCGGCGAGGACTTTCTCCGTGCGGCCGACCCGCTCTGCCATCACTGACCGCGTGATGCCGAGCTGCATATCTATGACCTGCTGGAGCCTCGCTTTCTTGGTCTCAAGGTCAACCTGCCCCGGCATAGTTGCGGCAGGCGTTCCCTCGCGGGGATTGTAGTAGTACATGAACGCGCTCTCAAAGCGGACTTCCTGCATGAGCGATACGGCCTGGGCGAAGTCCTCGTCCGTCTCGCCGGGGAAACCCAGCATGATGTCGGTGGAAAGCTCCACGTCCGGGACAGCGGCCCGTATCCGCTCCACGAGCGACAGGTAGCCTTCCCTCGTATACTTGCGGTTCATCGCCTTGAGAATCCTGTCCGACCCGTGCTGGGCGGCGATGTGCAGGCCCCGGGAGACCCGAGGCTCCGCCGCGACCGCCTGAATCAGTTCGTCGGAGAAATCCTTTGGGTTGCTGGACTCAAACCTGACCCACTCTATGGAAGAGTTCGCCTTCTCAAGGTGGGTACAGATTGCCCTGAGCAGGTCCGGGAAGCCCGTGCCGTCATCCCCCTTGTAGGAGTTGACGTTCTGGCCGAGCAGGG
>CACYDQ010000449.1 GCA_902773215.1 uncultured Spirochaetaceae bacterium
CTTATCGCCGTGTTGAAGCTCAGGCTGTCGGTGTCGTCGGAGACTTTCTTGACGGTCTTGGCGTAGGTCTTGCGGAGGGAGGCAAGCTTGTCATCGTCGAGCTTGCCCGTCACGTCGATGTCGCACAGCTCTTTCTGGCCGACCGCCCAGACCTTGTCCAGGAAGCGGCTGATGCCGATGAGTCCCTGGGTGTTCCAGGGCTTGGACTCGGTGAGCGGCCCCATGAACATCTCGTACATGCGCACGCTGTCCGCCCCGTAGTTCTGGATCATCTCGTCGGGGTTCACGACGTTCTTGAGCGACTTGCTCATCTTGGCGATGACTCGCTCAAGCTTCTCGCCGGTCGCCTTCTCGACGAAGCTGCCGTCGGCCTCCTCCACCTGATCGACGGGGACAAGGGATTTGTTGGCCCTCTGGAAGGCGAAGCTCGTTATCATCCCCTGGTTTATGAGCCGGTGAAAGGGTTCTTTCGTGGAGACTACACCGATGTCGAACAGGACCTTGTGCCAGAAGCGGCTGTACAGCAGGTGCAGGACGGCATGCTCTGCCCCTCCCACGTAGAGGTCAACCGGCATCCAGTAGCTCTCCGCCGCCTTGGAGCAGAACTCCTTGTCGTTGTGGGGGTCCAGGTAGCGCAGGTAGTACCAGCAGCTTCCCGCCCACTGGGGCATCGTGTTGGTCTCGCGCCGGGCCTTGCCACCACACACGGGGCAGCTGCAGTTGACCCACTCGTCTATCCCGGCAAGGGGCGACTCGCCCGTACCCGTCGGCTGGTATGACTTGACGGCGGGCAGCTCAAGCGGCAGCTGGTCCTCGGGAACGGGGACGGTGCCGCACTTCGGGCAGTGGACGAGCGGAATGGGCTCTCCCCAGTAACGCTGGCGGCTGAACACCCAGTCGCGCAGCTTGTAGCTGACGGCCTTGTTGCCGATTCCCTCTTTGCCGAGCCACTCTATAATGGAAGGAATGACCTCTTTGGTCGCCTTGCCGCTGAAGTCGGCAGAGTTGATCGAATAGCCGTCCTTGGCGGGGGTACACTCGTTCGCTACGTCAAAGACATCGGGATGGGCGGCGGCAAGTTTGGCGTATGCATCCGCATTCTTGGCGGCCTCGCGAATCATTGCGGCTCCCTTTGCCTCATCGCCGTCCGCGAGGGAAGCAACTTCTTCTTTGCTTGCGACAACCTTGATTATCTTGAGGCCGAACTTCTTGGCGAACTCCCAGTCCCTCTCGTCATGGGCGGGAACGGCCATAATCGCGCCGGTCCCGTGTCCGGTCAGGACGTAGTCGGAAATCCAGATGGGCACCTTCGCGCCGTTCACCGGGTCTATGCCATAGCTTCCGGTAAAGACACCGGTCTTGTCCTTGGCCAGATCCGTCCGCTCCAGGTCTGACTTTTTGGAGGCCTGCTCGATGTAGGCTTCGACGGCAGCCTTCTGCTCCGGCGTGGTCAGGCCCGCGACCATCTTGTGCTCCGGGGCAAGGACCATGTAGGTCGCGCCATAGAGGGTGTCGGGCCTGGTCGTGTAGACGCGGATTTTCTGATCCGTCGCCTTGCCGTCGGCCCCTGCAATCGCGAAGTCCACCTCCGCGCCCTCGGACCGGCCAATCCAGTTGCGCTGCATCAGCTTGACGCTCTCCGGCCAGTCCAGGCCGTCCAAATCCTTTATGAGGTCGTCGGCGTAGGCGGTAATCTTGAGAATCCACTGGCGGATTGTCTTGTGGGTGACGGAAGCCCCGCAGCGCTCGCACTTGCCTTCCTTGACCTCCTCGTTGGCAAGGCCGGTCTTGCACTCGGGGCACCAGTTGATCGGGGTCTCCGCCTCGTATGCCAGCCCCTTCTTGTAGAGCTGGAGGAAAATCCACTGGGTCCACTTGTAGTAATCCGGGGTGCAGGTGCGGACTTCACGGTCCCAGTCGTAGGAGAAGCCCAGGGCCTTTATCTGCTGGGTGAAATGCTCGATGTTCTTGAATGTCGTTGCGGAAGGATGGGTCCCCGTCTTTATCGCGTAGTTTTCGGCGGGGAGGCCGAAGGCGTCGTAGCCCATCGGGTGCAGGACGTTGTAGCCCTTCATCCGCAGGTAGCGGCAGTAGATGTCCGTCGCGGTATATCCCTCGGGATGGCCCACGTGCAGGCCCGCCCCCGACGGATAGGGGAACATGTCAAGGACGTAGCGCCGCTTGTCCTTGGGGAAGCGACTGTCCTCAGTCACCTTGAAGGTCTTGTTGTCATCCCAGTATTTCTGCCATTTGCTCTCAATCTCGCCGAACGGATACGCCATAGCCTCAAACCTCGTAAATCTTGTATAATGAGGGATACTATAGCACCTTTCACTGGTTTGGAAAAGTGGGGGGGGAATATATCGCAGCGACACACAAATGTCCATTCTGCTGGCACCAGATAGTCCATCTTGGTGATACCAGATAGCCCATTCTGCTGGCACCAGATAGTCCATCTTGGTGATACCAGATAGCCCATCTTGCTGTCACCAGACAGCCCATCCTGGTGCATGCGGGCAACCTCTTTTTACTGCCGAAAAAAAGCAAATCTGCCGATAAGAACTTGACGGCAAGGGCTTATGATGTTAGAATAAGTTTAATGAAAGTTGATATACTTCCATTTTTACCTTAATATAAAAAACTTGGGATTGCACGGGAGTTCGTCGTGGCGCTGGATGACAGTTTTGCGCACCTTCCTCTTTATGGGGTTGCTGCCTTATCATTGATTCTCTTGGTTCTTGTTTCCGCTATAAAGAAGAAGGAATCGGCTCGTATCAGCTCCGTCATGTATATGTCCCTCATCATACTGCTCATCTGCAGCCTCGTGGCGGCCTTCATAAAGCAACAGGAGGAGCCGGGAACGATAGGGAACAGTTTTATCGTGTTCAGTGCCGGGGTTCTTGCCGCTGCCGTACTTACCATTCCTTACTGCATCATGTTGTTAACCTTCGAGCCCAAGGAGATACGCAAGCTTGTTCCCCGTTCCGTTAACAGGAGGCTGGAAGAGGCCGACAGGCTCAGGCAGAGGGAAGAGAGCCAGGCTGCCGGCGATGTGTCCGGGGCATATGACACGAAGATTCTTGAGCTCAGCCGTGAATTCATGCTGGAGGCGACCAAATCCTACGAGGGTGAGGACGGCATGCAGGGACTGCTCGACAACATCAACAAAACGATTATGGAGCAGATAAAGGCTGACGGAGGAGCAATCCTTATGGTCGATGACTTTGAGGATCTGGTCACCGTCAAAGCTTTTGAGGGCGACTTTCCCCCGCCCTACAAGCTTCCAAACGATATGCCGCACAAGCCTGTCCGCGTCGCAACGAATTTCAAATTCGCCTCATTCCCCCTCCGGGACAACATCTTCGGAGAGGTCGCATCGTCCGGCGTTGCGGAACTCATCACGAACCCCAATGCAGATACGAGAATTTACCAGAACGGACCGGAGGAATTCCTGGAATGCGGCAGCTACATCGTCGTCCCCATGAAGATACAGGATACGGTCATCGGTGTGACGGCGTTCGCCCGCAAACACGAGGCAGAGCTGTTCAGCAACGGTGACCTGAGGATAGCGATGACCCTTTCGGACTTCGCGGCAGCGGCAATCCGTAGCGTTATCACGGTCAGCGATATCATCGAGACGAGCAAGCAGCAAAAGGAGACGGAAATTTCCGGGAACATCCAGAACCTGCTCAAGCCCGCCAAGCTTCCGATTATCCCCGGCATCCAGATTTCGACGATATGGAGCCCGGCCGCCGGTGTCTGCGGCGACTGCTACGATGTCATCGTCTCCCGCAAGGACAGAGTCTCTTTCATGCTGACCGACATCGCTGGAAAGGGCATCAACAGCACGATGATAATGGTCATGGTCCGTTCCATGCTCCGGCTGGTCGTCAACACGACGCAGAGCGCCGCAAAAATCCTCACTTGGGTCAACAAGGGCATCTGCGGGGAGTCCTTCAGCTCCGACCACTTCGGCTCGGCAATGCTGATGAACTACAATCCTGAGACCAAGGAGATTCAGTTCTCCGTTGGAGGCTCAATCCCCGTCTACCGTTACGACAGCACGGCCGGCTCTTTTTCGCAGATTTCGGTCAACGACGAGCCGATTGGCGTAGAAAAGACGACGGAATACAAAGATTACGTGCAAAAATTAAACAGTGGTGATATAATAGTAGCGTATACGGACGGGGTCGTTGAGACCCTGAGCGAAGACGGCCAGCCCTACTCGTCCGAGTCGCTGCTCAAAGTCATAAGCGCGAACCATGACAAGAGCAGCAAGGACTTGACCAAGCTTGTGAAAGATGACATAAAGAAGTTCAGCGGTTCGGCGGCGCAGCACGACGACGAGACGTTGCTCTTGTTTAAGGTCTCATAATAGTGTAAACTACAAAAGGGATAAAATATAAGGAGTATCTTATGGAACTGAAAATAAGGAAGAA
>CACYDQ010000450.1 GCA_902773215.1 uncultured Spirochaetaceae bacterium
GTCGGCAAGCTCCTGCTTGAGCTGCTCGTGCTGGACCTTCATCTCGCGGCTTTCAAGTGCCCGCTTGACGATCATGCCCAGCTGGTCCAGGTTGAGCGGCTTGGTCAGAAAGTCATAGGCCCCATGCCGCATCGCGTCCACCGCGCTGTCGATGGAACCGTGACCGGTCAGGATGATGACCGGTATGCCGGGAGTCTCGGCGGTCACCTTTGCAAGCACCTGCTCGCCAGAAATGCCCGGCATGCGCAAGTCGGTTATGACGAGGTCTATGTCCCCCTTCTCGATGAGCTTGAGACCGTCCGCCCCGTTGGAGGCTGTCTTTACGTTGTAGTCCTCCATCTCGAAGTTGGCGGCAAGTCCCTCGCGGATGTTCTTTTCGTCGTCTATAATCAGCAGGGTGAATTTCATATTGGTAACCTACCTTATAGAAGAAAATATAACACAGGGCGGACAAAAAGGAAAGAAGGATTCCTGTCCCCCCCTTGAAAACTTGCCTCCAATCAGTATAATTCACGCGATGAAGTCCATCGTCGTCAAAGGCACGCTCTCCGGGAATTCCGCATCCATTATAGAAGGAACTATATGGAAAGCCCTGCTCGCATTCTTCTTTCCCATCCTGTTCGGAACCTTCTTTCAGCAGCTCTACAACACGATTGACGCAGTCATCGTCGGCCGATTCGTCGGCAAGGAGGCACTCGCGGCGGTAGGCGGCGGCTCGGGAGTGTTCGTCAACCTGATCGTCGGCTTCTTTGTCGGGCTGACGAGCGGCGGCGGTGTCCTGATATCCCAGTTCTACGGGTCCAAAAACCAATCTGGCATCTTCCGCTCCGTGCACACGGCCCTCGCGCTCAGCCTGGTCTGCGGCTTTCTTATGTCCGTACTGGGAATACTGCTCGCCCCGCCCATGCTGCGCCTGATTAAGACACCGGAGGACACCTACGAGCTGTCGGTCCTCTACCTCCGAATCTTCTTCCTTGGCATGATACCCATGTCCGTCTACAATATGGGCTCGGGAATTCTCCGGGCAGTCGGTGACTCCCGCACCCCGCTCATCATCCTCATCGCAGGCTGCGGGGCCAACATCGTGCTCGATCTGCTCTTCGTCGTGCTTCTCGGGACCGGTATAGCTGGAGCGGCGGCGGCGACCGTCATCTGCCAGCTGATTACTGCGGCCATAACGCTCACGGTGCTTGTCAGGACAAAGGATTCCTACCGGCTCTCGCCCCGGAAGATTGCCTTCACTCCCCATATCCTCGCAAAGATTCTCCGGCTGGGCTTCCCTGCCGGGGTGCAGTCAAGCCTGTACACGGTGAGCAACCTGATAATCCAGACCTTCATCAACTCGTTCGGCACAGACTGCGCGGCGGCATGGGCGGCATACGGCAAGCTGGACTCGATTTTCTGGATGATAATAAACGCGATGGGCATCGCGATAACGACCTTCTCCGGCCAGAACTACGGGGCAGGGAAATACGACAGGATACGGAGGGGCATGTGGCAGAGCCTCGCGATGGCTTTCGTCCTCACCGTCGCGATGAGCCTCGCCTTCTACGTCTGGGTAAGTGAGCTGCTCCTCATGTTCACGACGGACGCGGAGGTCATAGCCCAAGGGGCGGCCATGCTGCGGTTCCTGACCCCCTTCTGGGTCACCTACATCTCGATAGAAATCCTGAGCGGCACAATACGGGGGGCGGGCAGAAGCCTCATCCCCATGCTGATTACGGTGTTCGGCGTGTGCCTGCTCCGGATTATCTGGCTTTTCACCGCCGTTCCCCGCAACAACACGGTCACGATGGTGATGACAAGCTACCCCATCACATGGATAGTTACCTCCCTGCTCTTCTGGGGCTACTACCTGAGCGGCAAATGGCTCAGGACAGGAACAAAGATAAGCTGAGCCGGTGACTCAGCTCCCCCGGGGGTTCCTGGCATGGTGCGCCCGCTTCTGCTCGTACATACGGGCATCCGATTCCTTTATGGCATCCGAAAGGCTCATGCCCGCGTCCGTCAGGGTAACGGCCCCGAGCGATACGCTCATCGGGACAGTCTCCACCGTACAGGCGGCGAAAGCTTCTTCGATTTTTTCCACAAGGCTACGGCCCATGCCTTCATCGCATGACGGAACGGTGACGAGGAACTCATCGCCCCCCGTGCGGTAGATGCATGTGCCTTCCGGCAGAATGCCACGCATCAAGGTCACACCTTCCTTGAGGTACTTGTCCCCGGCAGCATGCCCGTACTTGTCGTTGAGGATTTTCAGGTTGTCGAAGTCCGCCGAGAGTATCGTCAGCGGCAGGCTTGCCACCGGGAAAGGCTCAGACAGCCAGAGCATCAGGCTGGCCCTGTTCTTCTGCCCGGTCAGGGCATCCGTGCTGCTCAGGTACTCAAGCCGCTGCCTCAGGACGGTCTCCTGGGTTATGTCGGTGACCACGCCGACTACGCCGATGATGCTGTCTTTCCCGCCCTCCGTGCTGTGGACGGCCCGTTTCTGAATCTTGTAATAGTAGGTATCGCTGCCAAAGGTCATCTGGCTCACGTATTCCAGCTCTCCGCCGCTGCGCAGGAGCTCCTTGTCCTCGTTGTAATACTGCTCGCCCAGCTCCTTCTGTACCTGCACCTCCAAATCGGTTTTGCCGATAATCGTGAAGTCCGGCCTGCCCGCCGTGTTCAGCATGGAGCACAGGTGGCTCGTATACAGGTAGCGGCATTCCGTGTCCTTGAAGAACACGTTGCCCGGTATCGCGTTGATGATTGCCTTGAGCTTTTCCGCATTCATGTCCATAA
>CACYDQ010000451.1 GCA_902773215.1 uncultured Spirochaetaceae bacterium
ATGACCCAGGCTCAGGCGATGGCCGCGCTGGGCATAACGGAGTCCGAGCGCGACAAGTATGCCTCCCTGCTGACGTCATAGGGCCCGCGCACTGTGCCGGGGACGGGCAGCAGGAATGCCCTGCCGTCCGCCCCTTGTGAGCTACAGACTGAAAGTTCCATCGCTACACTGTAGCGTCTGTCCGGAATCGCTTTAAAAGCCGGGTGCTTTTGAAGCTGCCTTGCATTGTATTTTACACCATGATTCAAAACGAAACTAGAGTACAACGCACGGAATTTTAGTGCGTTGGCAGGAAAATTGAAGGGATTGCGTACTGACAGTTTGCAGGGAGTACGTACTGACAGTACGCAGGATGCCCGGAATGAGCTTGCCACCGCCCCCTTGACCAATACCGCTATAGCTAGTAGAATTACCACAGTCCACCCATACATACCCATATATATAGCGTGTGGATAATTTTACAAATTTAATTCCTGCAAGCAGATAGCTTGTGGAAAATGTTTTTTACATATACGAGGAATGCGGATGAACATCATCAAGAGGAGCGGCGCGGAAGTTCTTTTTGACAGACGGAAGATTGTGCGGGCAATCGAGAAGGCGAACGTCAGGGTCAAGGAGGCCGACAGGCTCTCCGAATCCCAGATTGGTTCGATTGCCGATGACATAGAGATTGAATGCCACAAAGAGGGACACGCCCTCAGCGTGGAGGACATACAGGACCTGGTGGAGACCGGAATCATGGAGCATGGGGCATACGAGGTCGCCAAGCTCTACATCACCTACCGCTACCACCACAAGCTGCTGCGCGAGAACACGACCGACAAGCAGATTCTCAGCCTTATCGAGGAGAACAACGAGGAGGTCAAGCAGGAGAATTCCAACAAGAACCCGACCGTCGTCTCCGTCCAGCGCGACTACATGGCCGGCGAGGTCAGCAAGGACATCACCCGCCGATTCCTCCTGGACGCGGACATCGCGGAGGCTCATGCCGCGGGAATCATCCACTTCCACGATGCGGACTACTTTGCCCAGCACATGCACAACTGCGACCTCGTGAACCTGGAGGACATGCTGCAGAACGGCACGGTCATCAGCGGTACCAAGATAGACCGCCCCCACTCCTTCTCGACGGCATGCAACATCGCGACGCAGATTATCGCGCAGGTGGCCTCCTGCCAGTACGGCGGCCAGTCCATCTCCCTCGCCCACCTCGCCCCCTTCGTCGAGGTCAGCCGCCAGAAGTTCAAGAAGGAAATCCGCGAGATGGCGGAGGCAACACACCTGGACCTGGACGACGCGCAGTTCAACTACATGGTCAACCAGCGGCTCAAGGACGAAATAAAGCGCGGCGTACAGACCATCCAGTACCAGGTCATCACCCTCATGACGACGAACGGGCAGGCCCCCTTCGTGACGGTCTTCATGTACCTGGGTGAGGCGCGGAACGAGCAGGAGAAATCCGACCTCGCGCTCGTCATAGAGGAAGTCCTGCGCCAGAGGTACCAGGGGGTCAAGAACGAGAAGGGCGTCTGGATCACCCCGGCGTTCCCCAAGCTCATCTACGTGCTGGAGGAGGACAACATCAGCCCCGGAAGCAAGTATTACTCGCTCACCGAGCTGGCCGCCCGCTGCACCACCCGGCGCATGGTCCCCGACTACATCAGCGAGAAGAAGATGCTGGAGCTCAAGATAGACGGCAACGGCAACGGCAACTGCTACCCCTGCATGGGATGCCGCTCATTCCTCACGCCCGACAAGACAGGAAACGGCTACGGCAACGTGGCCAACGCGGGCAACTGGCAGCCGGGCAAGCCCAAGTACTACGGCCGCTTTAACCAGGGTGTCGTCACGCTGAACCTCGTCGATGTCGCCTGCTCCTCGCAGAAGGACGAGCAGAAATTCTGGGAGCTGATGGACGAGCGGCTGGAGCTCTGCCACCGGGCACTGCAGACCCGCCACAAGCGCCTGATCGGGACCAAGAGCGACGCGGCCCCCATCCTCTGGCAGAACGGCGCGCTCGCCAGGCTCAAGAAGGGCGAGACGATTGACAAGCTGCTCTACGGCGGATATTCCACGATCTCGCTGGGCTACGCGGGCCTGTACGAGTGCACCAAGTACATGACCGGCCACTCCCATACCGAGCCGGAGGGCAAACCCTTCGCGCTCAGGGTGATGCATGCCCTCAACGACGCATGCCAGAAGTGGAAGGAGGAGGAGAACATGGACTACTCCCTCTACGGCACCCCGCTCGAGAGCACGACCTACAAGTTCGCCAAGTGCCTCAAGAAGCGCTTCGGCATCATCCCCGGCGTGACCGACAAGAACTACATCACAAACTCCTACCACGTCCACGTGACGGAGAAGATTGACGCGTTCACCAAGCTCAAGTTCGAGAGCGAGTTCCAGCAGCTGTCCCCGGGCGGGGCGGTCAGCTACGTGGAGGTCCCGAACATGGAGGGCAACATCCCCGCCGTGATGACCCTGCTCAAGTACATCTACGACAACATCATGTACGCCGAGCTGAACACCAAGAGCGACTTCTGCCAGAAGTGCGGCTACACGGGAGAGATACGGATCGTCAACGAGGACGACAAGCTCCTGTGGGAGTGCCCCAACTGCGGCAACCGCGACCAGTCCACGATGAACGTCGCCCGCCGTACCTGCGGCTACATCGGCACGCAGTACTGGAACCAGGGCCGGACACAGGAGATAAAGGAGCGGGTCCTGCATCTTTAGTGTACTGCATCGCAGTACACTAAAGATAATGAGCACTTCGTGCTCACACCTGCAGGTCCCGTGAGGCTCTGATGAGAGGGCGGCCAGGCAGATGCTTGGCCGCCTCTTTTATTTCCATGGGGAACACGCTATACTTGAACCATGCGAAAGTTCCATGTCGTATCTCCCTACGAGCCTTCCGGGGACCAGCCGGAGGCGATAAAGGCCCTCGCCGACGGCGTGCTGCGGGGTGACCGCTTCCAGACGCTGAAAGGCGTGACCGGCAGCGGCAAGACCTTCACGATGGCCAAGATAATCGAGGCGGTTCAGCGCCCCACCCTCGTGATAAGCCACAACAAGACCCTGTCCGCCCAGCTCTACCGCGAGTTCAAGACATTCTTCCCCGACAACGCGGTGGAATACTTCGTCTCCTACTACGACTACTACCAGCCGGAAGCATACGTCCCCGCCCGCGACCTCTACATCGAGAAGGACGCGTCCATAAACGACGAGATCGACAAGCTCCGGCTCGCGGCGACCTACGCCCTGATGGAGCGGCGGGATGTCGTCATCGTCGCGACGGTCTCCTGCATCTACGGCCTCGGCATGCCGGAGCTCTACAAGGAGATGCGGATTCACACCGAGAAGGGACAGGCCCTGGACCCGCAGACATTCGCGAGGAAGCTGATTTCCCTCCAGTACCAGCGGAACGACATGATTCTGGAGCGGGGCAAGTTCCGCATCAAAGGCGACACGATCGACGTATTCCCCTCCTATATGGAGACCGACCAGGCATACCGGATAAAGCTGGACTTTGACGAGGTGGAGCGCATCTGCCGCTTCGACGTGATTTCCGGCCAGACCGTCGAGGAGCTGGACGAGCTGCAGCTCTACCCCGCCAAGCACTTCGTCGTCCCCAAGGACATGCTCTTTTCCGCGACCGACCGCATCCTCGCCGAGATGAACGCGCGGGTGGAGGAGCTGCAGGGGCAGGGCAAGATGCTGGAGGCGGAGCGGCTCAAGACCCGGACGACCTACGACGTGGAGATGATGCGGGAGATGGGCTACTGCTCGGGCATCGAGAACTATTCCGCCCCCATCGCGAACAGGAAGAGCGGCGACCCGCCCGCCACCTTGCTGCACTACTTCCCCGACGACTTCCTCTGCCTGATTGACGAGGCCCACGTCACCGTCCCCCAGGTCGGGGCGATGTACGAGGGCGACCGGCGGCGCAAGCAGAACCTCATCGACTTCGGCTTCCGACTGCCCTCCGCGCTGGACAACCGGCCGCTCAAGTTCGCCGAGTTCGACAAGAAGATGAACCAGGTCATCTTCGTCACCGCGACCCCCCGCCCGGAGGAGGTCAGGCAGTCCACCCAGGTCGTGGAGCAGCTCATCCGCCCGACCGGGCTTTTGGACCCGATCATCGAGGTGCGGCCGAGCGAGGGGCAGATGCAGGACATCTACAAGGAGGTGCAGGCCCGCATCGCCAGGCATGAGCGCGCCCTGATACTGACGCTGACCAAGAAGATGGCGGAGGACCTGACCGACTACCTGTCCGGCCTGAACATGAAGGTCAAGTACATCCACAGCGAGATAGACACCTTCGAACGGGTGGAAATCCTCAAGTCCCTCCGCTCCGGCGAGACGGACGTGCTGATCGGGATAAACCTCCTCCGCGAGGGAATCGACCTGCCGGAGGTCTCGTTCATCGCGATTCTGGACGCGGACAAGATAGGCTTCCTCCGCAGCACCACCTCGCTCATCCAGATAATCGGACGCGCGGCCCGCAACGCCGAGGGGACGGTCGTCATGTACGCCGACCGCATGAGCGACGCGATGAAGGAGGCGATAGACGAGACCAAGCGGCGGAGGCAGATACAGGAGGCCTACAACAAGGAGCACGGCATCACGCCCAGGACGATAAAGAAAGCCGTCGAGGACATCCTGGAGCACGAGAAGGAGGACGCGGAGGCGACCGCCGCCGTCCAGCTTTCCGCCCTCAAGAAAAGCACGAACCTCCTTGCCCCCGCCCAGCGGCGCAAGCTGCTTGAGGCGCTCAAGAAGGAGATGGTGGAGGCTGCGGACCACCTGGACTACGAGCAGGCCGCCGTCTACCGCGACCAGATACAGGAGATTGAGAAGACCTATGGAAAGTAAAGCGAAGCTTGACAAGTGCCAGACATTTTGGGATAATTTGTCATAACCACATAAGGAGTGTGTCATGGCTAAGAAATACGCATACTTGTTTCCCGGGCAGGGGGCGCAGGCACCCGGCATGGTCAAAGACCTTGCGGAGGCTTTCCCCGCCGCAAAGAAAGTGATAGATGATGTTTCCTCTATAACAGGGCTTGATATGGGCAAACTGCTCTGGGAATCCGACGCGGAGACATTGAGCAGGAGCGACAACAGCCAGATTGCCATAACGACGGCATCCCTCGCCATCATGGCGGTGCTCAAGGAGAAGGGGATAGAGCCGTCCGCCGCGATGGGCTTCAGCCTGGGCGAATTCCCCGCCCTCTATGCCGCCGGGGTCGTCTCGTTCGAGACCCTCATCAACCTGGTCAGGCAGCGCGGGCTCATCATGCAGAAAGTCTGCGAGGAAATCGCGGCGGAGAACAAGGGGCACGCGCCGGGAATGAGCGCGATACTGGGCCTGCCGCCCGAGACGGTCAAAAAGATTGCGGATGCCATCCCGAATGCCTATGCCGCAAACATGAACTCGGTCAAGCAGACCGTCGTCAGCGGCACCTTTGATGCCCTCACCGAGATGGAGGAGCGGGCGATGAAGAGTGGCGCGCGGAGGGCCATCCGCCTGAAGGTCGCGGGGCCCTTCCATTCTCCCCTGATGCAGAAAGCCGCGGTTGAGTTCGAGAAAGTCCTCGCTCCCGTTGAATTCGCCGCCCCCAAGATTCCCCTGTTCAGCAACGTGACGGGCAAGCGGGCGACGACCGGGGCCGAGATAAAGGAGTCCGCCGTCAAGCACCTGACGCACGGGGTTCTCTGGACCGATGAGGAAGCCGTCCTCGCGTCCCTCATAAAGGAAGACGGCGGCGAGTGGGCAATCCTGGAGCCGGGGCCGGGCAAAGTCCTGACCGGGCTCTGGTCCCAGACCGAGGCGGGAGCGGCCCTCCCCGCAGTTCCCGTGGGAACCGCAGACGCCGTCAATTCACTGTAACGCTGTATTCCGTGACATCCAGGATCGTCTCCCCGTCTATCTGAAGGGCGGTGGGACGGTCAAAGCTGACCGAGACGTTCCTGCCGCGCAGTATCTCTATGTTCTTTTTGTATTTGAGGTGCTCACCCTTGAAAACCGAGGGGAAGGCCATGAGGGTCGCAATCCGGCCCTTCCCGTGCCATACCAGGCAGGAGACCAGC
>CACYDQ010000452.1 GCA_902773215.1 uncultured Spirochaetaceae bacterium
GCATTCCGGCAAGCTGGTCAATGAGAAGGGCGAGAAGTACACGTCCGTCTGCCAGATTGGAATCGGCGGCTCCGACCTGGGGCCCCGCGCCATGTACCTCGCGCTTGAGAACTGGGCAAAGGCCAAGGGATGCTTCAAGATGGACGCGCACTTCATCTCCAACGTTGATCCCGATGATGCCGCCTCCGTGCTTTCTTCCATAGATATAGCGAAGACTATCTTCATACTGGTCTCCAAGAGCGGCACGACCCTTGAGACCCTGACCAACCAGTCCTTCGTCATTGACTTCCTCAAGAAGGCGGGGCTTGACCCCTCCAAGCACATGATTGCCGTCACGAGCGAGACTTCCCCGCTGGCCAAGAGCCCGGACTACCTCGCCGCATTCTTCATGGACGACTACATCGGCGGCCGCTACTCCTCCACCTCTGCGGTCGGTGGCGCAATTCTGAGCCTCGCTTTCGGTCCGGAGGTCTTCGACAAGTTCCTGAAGGGAGCTGCTGAAGAAGACAAGCTTGCGACCGAGAAGGACGTGACCAAGAACGCCGCGCTGATGGACGCGCTGATTGGCCTCTACGAGCGGAACGTGCAGGGCTACCCCTCAACGGCGGTCCTGCCCTATTCACAGGCCCTCTCCCGCTTCCCCGCCCACCTGCAGCAGCTGGACATGGAGTCCAACGGCAAGAGCGTCAACCGCTTCGGCCAGAAGATTGACTACCTGACCGGCCCCGTCATCTTCGGCGAGCCGGGAACCAACGGACAGCACTCCTTCTACCAGCTGCTCCATCAGGGTACGGACATCATCCCCCTCCAGTTCATCGCCTTTAAGAAGGGGCAGACCGGAAAGGACGTGGTCATACAGGACTCGACGAGCCAGAAGAAGCTCTGCGCCAACGTCGTCGCCCAGATCGTCGCCTTCTCCTGCGGCAAGAACGATGAGAACCCCAACAAGTTCTTCGCGGGCGGCCGTCCCTCAAGCCTCATCTACGGGGATGAGCTTACGCCGGAGAGCCTGGGTGCCCTGCTTGCCCACTACGAGAACAAGGTGATGTTCCAGGGCTTCCTGTGGAACGTCAACTCATTCGACCAGGAGGGAGTCCAGCTGGGCAAGGTCCTGGCCAAGGCCGTCCTCGCCGACAAGATGGAGCCCGCGCTCAAGGCGTTCGCGGGTCTCCTGATACAGTAACAGGATTCTGAACGGGCGGCCTTTCCCGGGCAGGGAAGGGCCGTTCCGTTTCTTTTGCCATATCCAGATGGGAATCAATACCCTCAACGAAAGCGAGCTGCACCGGGTCCTCAAGAGCCTCTACAAGGAGAACAACGAGGGCTGCGAGCTGGAGGCGGAATACGGCCCCTACATCGTGGACATAAAGACGGCGGACGGGAATGTCATAGAGATACAGACCCAGAGCCTGGGCCACCTGAAAGAGAAAGTCGCCTGGTTTACCGGCAAGAAAAAGAAAATCACCGTCGTCTATCCCATAGTAAAGAAGAAAACCATAGAAACGAAGCTCCTTGACGGCAGCATCAAGACGACGCGGAGCCCCGTCCACAAAAGCATATACTCATCCTTCCGGGAGCTGACTGCCCTTGCCCCCTTCCTGCTCTCGCCCCGATTCTTTCTGGATACGGTGGACGTGACCGTCATCGAGGAGCGGGAGGAGACCGAGGAGAAAGTCCAGTCCCGGAACGGGCGCAGGCGCTACAGGCAGAACTGGCTCAAGACCGGCAAGCGTGTCAAGGAAATCGGGGAGATAACAAGCTACCACGGTAAGCGGGCATGGAAAGCCCTGTTGCCTGAGGGGCTGGAAGCTGAGTTCTACCGGGGGGATTTCTACAAGGCCCTGAAAGCGCAGGGAGTCAGGCTGACCGCGGACGAGGCATCGCTCATGCTCTGGGTCTATGTGCAGGCGGGCCTTGTGGAACGGCGCAGGGAAGGCCGGAAATATGTTTACACACTCGCATAAGCATGGTAGGATAGCCCCATGACAGAAAGACAGTCCCACAGCATACGAAACGCCTTTTGGGCCGCATTGTACATGAGTGTCACAATGATCATGGGCTTCGTCATCCGCACCCTGCTCATAAAAAAAATCGGCAAGGAATATCTGGGACTGAGCAGTTTGTGCCAGTCCGTGCTGGGCACGCTGAACCTCGCGGAGCTGGGAATGGACTCTGCCATCTCATACAACCTCTACAAGCCGTTCGCGGAGGAAGACACGGAGCAGGTCAACGCCCTGCTCGCCCTCTATCAGAAGCTTTATAAGATAATAGCCCTCGTGATATTCGTGCTCGGCCTTGCCGTCCTGCCTTTCCTGCGGGGCCTGATTGAAGGGGAACCTCCCGCTGATGTCAACATCCACCTCATCTTTGTGCTCTACCTCTTGGACACGGTGTTCTCCTACCTGCTCTACCCCCCGCGCAGGCCGCTCGTCGTCGTTTCCCAGCAGTTTTCGATACACCAGAAAGTCCTGCTCGCGAGCTTCATCCTCATGTATGCCGCGCAGATAGCAATGCTCTCGCTTTTGCGGAACTACCTGCTTTTCGCGGTGTGCTTCCCGGCATTCACAATACTTGGCAGCATCATCTACCGGATCGTCACTGACAGAAAGTTCCCCGGCTACAAGGCGGAAGGAAAGCTGCCCAAGGACTTCTACGCGCCCTTCATCAAGCGGGTGTCGGGCGTGGCCCTGTCCCGCCTGCGCAACGCAAGCCGCTCCTACATAGACGTCATCTTCATCTCATCCTTCCTGGGCCTGGTCATCTCCGCCAAGTACAATGTCTACAGCGTCATCCTCGTCATCCCCCAGGCGGCGACGGGCATCATCATCTCATCGATAAAGGGAAGCATCGGGAATTACTTTGCGGTGGAAAACGATGAGCGGAAGTACGGGCTGTTTGACCTCTTGACTTTCCTGTTTTTCTGGATTGCGACCTTCTGTGCCACATGCCTTGTCTGCCTTTACCAGCCATTCATCAACCTCTGGCTCGGGGATGACATGCTGCTGCCGTTCACGGCGGCGGCGGCAAGCGCGCTGCTCTTCTTCGTGATGACGATAGGAAGCATGCTGGAGATGGTAAAGGATATAACCGGCATCTACTGGGAAAACCGCTGGACCCCGCTCGTGGAGATGCTCGTGAACATCGTGCTCGACCTCATCTGCATACGCTTCTGGGGAGTGCAGGGAGTCCTGCTCGCGACGGCTTTTTCCATCGCAGTCATAACGCTGCCGTCAGACCTTCTCGTCCTGTTCAGGCATTACTTCCACAGACCCCCGGCCCGATACATCCTCAAGTACCTGCTCTTTGCCCTCCTTGCCCTGGCGGCAGCGGCGGCGGCATACGGACTGTGCGCCCGCATACCGGCCCACGGGCCCGTGCTGCTTGTGGCCCGGCTCTCCGTCTGCCTGATCGTACCGAACGCGCTTCTTGCCCTGGCCTACTGCAGGACGGACAACATCAAGACCCTGTGGGGAACGGTCAGGCAGATACTGGGCAAGGAGGCCTAGTGCCGGCAGCAGAAGCCCGGTGCATTCTCATAGCCTCACGCAGATTTCATCTATTTTCTTCCGGGCCAGCTTGAGGATGCCAGCGACCTTCATCTCCGATATATTGAGAATTCTGCCTATATCCTTGTTGGAAGGGGCAATGCTGATGGCATTCTCAAGCCGAAGGATGTTCCGCTTCCAGTGTTTGCTCTGATATTTGAAGCCCTCCCTAATCTTCTGCCGCATTGACGTATCGTTATACATCCCGTACTGGACAATGTATCTCCGTCTCAAAAAAAACGCAAGGTCCCTCGCATCGCGGGCATTCTGCCTCCTGCCCATTTTCTTTTCGATTTTCTCCTTCAACTCCTCCTTCATGGCAAAAAGCTTCTCCTCACTTAGCCCCGTGACAATTGACGTGCTCCGGACGGAGGAGTCGTCCACGACGGCGGAGGACTTCAGGAAAAGTATGAGGCAGGCCGACCGCCTGAGATCCTCTATCTTCTCGTCGTCCGCACTATGGTAATGTTTCTTCTGCATCGTGTTCATAAGGCAGCTGCGCCTTTTTCGTTCTGGCCGGCTGGCCCAATACCGAAACTCTTCCTCCACGCTGGCGGCCTCCACGCAGAGTTCCCCCTCGTCCTGCGCGTACCGGTACTCCTGTTCCTCATACAAGATGTCATCCATGTAATGCATGCTCTCCTCCGACGCAAGACGGGTCACCAGCCGTCTTTTGTAGGTGTGGGCCGCCGTGTGGAATGACTTGTAAAAGAAGGTTGAGAAATTTGCCCTCCGGGCATCAAATGTCTCAAGGATATGCTCTATATGCGGCAGCTCCTTGAGCATGAAATTGTCAAATTCCTCACGGGACAAGTCGTTTACCTTGAAGTAAAACTTGTTCTGGCTGACAAGGCTGACAATGCAGAATGCGGCCTGCCTGCTATCAAGCTCACCGAGAGCATACCGCTCCGCAATTCTTTCCAGCTGTTTCATCTTGATACATCTCCTTATAAAATCCGTATAAGGAGAGACAAGCAAGCCTTGTGCCACTGGAACTTTTAGAATTATGCTTCCGGGGCCGGCGTGACCGTGCAAAAAAACTTGCAGGCTGAACGGAAAACTGAAAAAAAAGAAACCCCGCAGAGCATGCCAGCAAGCTGGTGTCTGCGGGGTTGTTTGGAATCTGTGCCAGGAAAGCTTTACAGGCTGCCGGAAGCGGAGGCGGCCTTCACCGCGTCCATCGCGGCCTTGGCGGCCTGGGCAAGCTTCTCCTTGCGCTCGGCATCCTTTATCTCCTGCGGGATGAAGTCCTCGAATCCCTTCTCGTTTATCTGCTGGACGAGCGAGCCGTCGCCGGTGTGGACTATGCGGCCCTTGACCATGACGTGGGTGTAGTCCACGTGCAGGCTCTCCAGAATCCTCGTCGAGTGGGTGATTATCAGCAGCGCGCCGCCGACCTTCTTCTGGAATTCCTCCACACCCTTGCTGACCGTGCGGACGGCATCCACGTCCAGGCCGGAATCCGTCTCATCCAGTATGGCGAGTTTGGGCTTGAGCATGAGCAGCTGCAGTATCTCCGACTTCTTTTTCTCGCCGCCGGAAAAGCCGACGTTGAGGTCGCGCTGGGCATAGGCGTGGTTCATCGCGAGCACGTCCATCGCCTCGTCGAGCGCCTTCTGGAAGGCCATCAGCTTGACCTTCTCGCCCGAGACCTGCTGCATGCTGGAACGGATGAAGGACTCAAGCGACACGCCGGGAACCTCGAGCGGGTCCTGGAAGCTCAGGAAAATTCCCCGCTTGGCCCGCTTGTCCGCGCTCTCTTCCGTTATGTCCTCGCCGCCAAATATGATATGGCCGCCGGAAAGCTCGTAGTCGGGATGTCCCATCAGCGTATAGCCCAGCGTGGACTTGCCCGCCCCGTTCGGCCCCATCAGGACGTGGGTCTCCCCCTCGCCGATGCCGAGTGAAACACCGCGGAGAATTTCTTTTCCTGCGACGTTTACGTTTATGTCCTGCACGTCAAGCAATTTGTTCGCCATAATACTCTCCTCTCAGACCTCTCTTATATCTCCACCTCGCCCTCAAAGCAGAGGGTCGTGTTCCCCGTCAGGTACACTGTCTCGCCCGTGTAGCGGACGGAAAGGCTTCCGCCCCGTACCTGCACCGTTATGTCGGTGTCCAGCGGCGAGTATCCGTTCAGGACCGCCGCGACAGCCGCCGCGCATGCACCCGTGCCGCAGGCAAGGGTCTCCCCGTTGCCCCGCTCCCAGGTCCGCATCTTGAGCTCGTTGGGGCCCGCGACGCGGACGAACTCCGCGTTGACCCGCTCCGGGAATGCCTCATGGTTCTCGAACAGCGGTCCGATGCTTTCCACCGGCTCCTTGTCCACGAACTTGCTGAACACGACGCAGTGGGGGTTCCCGATGCCGACGCAGGTTACCTTGTAGGAAGTGCCCGCGACGGAAAGATCCGCGTTCAGCACGGCCTCTTTGGGCAGAAGGGCTTCCTTGCCCTTGTTAATCCCGCTTGCCGTGACCGGCACGGCTTTCAGCGTCGTCGGCAATGACGCGCTGTCGAATGCCGGCCTTCCCATATCGACGGAGACCGACGTGACCTTGCCGTTCTGCTTGTAGAGGACGAGCTTCTTGACCCCGCTCTCCGTCTCTATCGTAATCGTCTCCGTGTTGTCCGTGCGGCGGCCATGCTTTTCCTGTATGCCGCGGACATTGTTGTCGTAGAGGAATTTGCCCACGCAGCGGATGGCGTTGCCCGCCATCTTGCCCTCGGATCCGTCCAGGTTGAAGAAGCGCATCTTCGCGTCGGCGACCCGGCTCGCCTCGATGAGGACGAGGGAGTCAGCCCCGATCCCTCCCATGCGGCGGTCGCAGAGGCGGACGGCAAGGCCCGCGGGGTTCCCGACTTCCTGTTCCATCGCGTTGATGACGATGAAGTCGTTGCCAGTGGAGTCCATCTTGCTGAATCGTATCTTCTGCCTCGTATCGCGCAGCTCGTTTATGTCGACGAGCTCCACGTTCAGGGCGGAGTACTTGGACTTCAGGCAGTCCGCTATCGCGTTCGCCGTGTCCAGGGCGGTCAGGCAGGGAATGTCCCGCTCCACCGCCCGCCGCCTCATGCGCACGGAGTCAGCCTGCGGGTTCCGCCCCTTGGCCGAGGTCGATATGACGTAGTAGACTTTGCCCGTGTCCAGCAGGGTCAGCAGGTTGTCGTCCGGGTTCTCGTGAATCTTGTTGACGACGGTCACGTCCATGCCGAAGTCGCGTATCGTCTGGGCCGTCCCCTCGGTCGCGTACAACCTGAAGCCCATGTCGTAGAACTTCTTGGCCAGGTCGGGGACCTCGTACTGGTCGGTCTTGCGGACGGTAATCAGCACGCCGGGAACGTCATCTTCTTCTCCGACGGGCGTGCCGGCAGGATTCCCCCGGTGATGCAGCACGAAGCCCTTGTCGGTCGGCCGTATCATCTTGTATCCGGCGGCAATCAGGCCCTTGAAGATGGCCTCCTCCCGCGTGGAGGCAAGGCCGAGCACCTCTCCCGTGGACTTCATCTCCGGTCCCAGGTGGGTGTCCACGTCCATCAGCTTCTCAAAGCTGAACACCGGGACCTTGACGGCGAAATAGGGCGGGTTGCGGTACAGGCCGGTGCCGAAGCCGAAGTCCCGCACTTTCTCGCCGAGCATCGCCCGTGTCGCGAGCTCCACCATCGGGACTCCCGTCACCTTGGAGATGTAGGGGACCGTGCGGCTGGAACGCGGGTTCACTTCTATTATATAGAGCTCGTTGTTGTATATCAGGTACTGGATGTTGACCAGGCCCCTCGTGCCCAGGGCAAGGGCAAGCTCGCGGCTCTGGTCGATTATCTTTTCCCGCATGATGTCGTTGAGGTTCCAGGAGGGGTAGACCGCGATGGAGTCGCCTGAGTGGATTCCCGTCCGCTCGATGTGCTCCATGATGCCCGGAATCAGGATGTCCTCCCCGTCGCAGATAGCATCGACCTCAAGCTCCGTGCCCATCATGTACTTGTCGATGAGGACGGGGTTCTCGATTCCCTGCGAGAGGATTATCTTCATGTACTCCTTCACGTCGGCCTCGTTGAAGGCGATTATCATGTTCTGACCGCCGAGAACGTAGGAAGGACGGAGGAGTATCGGATAGCCGATCCGCTCCGCAGAGGCAAGGGCTTCTTCCGTCGTGAAGACCGTCTCGCCCTTGGGCTTGTTTATGCCGAGCTTGTCGCAGAGCTCCTCAAAGCGCTCGCGGTCCCCCGCAACGTCTATGGAGTCCGCGCTTGTACCGAGGATGCGGATGCCCTGGCTGTCCAGGAACTTGGTCAGCTTTATTGCGGTCT
Source organism: uncultured Spirochaetaceae bacterium (assembly GCA_902773215.1). GTDB lineage: Bacteria > Spirochaetota > Spirochaetia > Treponematales > Treponemataceae > Treponema_D. The sequence continues at coordinate 7,851 of CACYDQ010000452.1, forward strand.
GGCCTCCGAAGGCGACGACGACCCCGATGGGCTTTTCGGTATTGTAAACGCCCATCACGTCTTCGGGTGTCAGCGGC
>CACYDQ010000453.1 GCA_902773215.1 uncultured Spirochaetaceae bacterium
ACCGGCAGGGTCGCAGCGACGGTTGAGCTGTTACTCATAAAACAGACCGTATGGAGCTTTGGCTCAAGGATAAGCGTATAGGTCTCCTCAAGCTCCTCGCCGCTGTCCGCCCTGCTCACCTTGCAGCCTATCGTGTAGTTGGTCCGCACGGTCGGCATCGAGGCGATGTCCGTTATGCCCAGGTTCGGCAGGTGCAGGTCCACCGTGCCGTCGTCGAAGTCCGTCCCCAGGGACACACCGTCCACCGTCCAGTCGTAGCTGTAGCCGCTTGCGGCAAAGTCGTCCGCCGTCGTCCCCGCGGGAACGGCAACGGGGGTGGCAGAGAAGGTAAAGAGGCCCGTACCCAGCGTGTCCGTTTCCGTCGGCAGGTGCGTTGCCGACAGGTAGTGGACCTTGACGCTCCCGCCTGAGCCGTCCGCTACGGCAGTGGCCGGGGGGATGCTGATGTCCAGCGTGACCTCAAAGGGCGGGATGCGTGGCAGGAAGTACACCGTGACCGGGTCTCCGGCCACATCATCATAGCCCGGGCATTTCGCCGTACAGCTGATGATGACGGACTCCGGCAGCGCGCTGTAGCCCACGCTGCCCAACCTGGTGATGCTCTGGCTTCCGGGCGTTCCGTTTATGTCCATGCCATTAACGGTGTAGACGAGCGTGGTGCCCGCGGGCATGTCCGCCGAGTTGGAGATGCCCAGGCTGAGCGTGGTCTTGCTCATGTCGGTGTTGCTGACGGCGATGTAGGTTGCTTCCGCCCCCGCCACGGCGGTGCCGTTGCTGGAAACTTCCAGCAGAGGAGGCGACAGGGCTTTGTACAGCTTCAGGTTGACGGGGCCGGCGGACTGCGGGGAGCCCAAGGCCCTGGGATTTTCGGCCCGGCAGGTCATGTCGTACTCGACGGTGGACACCGTCGCCCAGCTGGCGCAGCCCCAGTCGGCGGGGCTTGCGGACAGGGTACCGGAGCTTTCGGACAGGGATGTGGCGCCGCCGTCCCTGCTCCACGTGAACACCGTCCCCTCGGGGAAGGCGCCCGAGACAGGAACCGCCTTATAGGTGAACGGCTGCGACAGGTCTCCGACGTCGTAGCCCGGGCCACCCGCATGGGCCACGGTCCCGGTGTCGGGTGGCGTTATCTCGATGGTGAACGCCGGTATCTCCAGCACGGTGACGGTGACAAGGCCGGTTCCGCTTGACGTGCTGGTGACTCCGTCCTCGTCCGTGTAGGTCGCGGTCACGGTCACGGCCGGCGTATAGCTGCCGCCGGAAGAAGGCGCGCCTCCCAGCAGATCGTCAAGGGCTACGGTTACGCTCTCCCCGTCACCGGCAGGAGTTCCGTCCGCCAGCGCCCAGCTGTACGACAGGCTTCCATATTCGGGAGCCGTCAAGCCCGCGACCGAGAAGGTCACGCTCTGCCCGGCCGCCCCAGACACGTCGTAGATGACGCTCGTGCTGCTGGCGTTGACCGTCAGCGGGACAGGCAGCTGCCAGACATCGCCCTGCAGCAGGCTGATGCTTATGTGGCTGGCCCCGCCGACTACCGTCTGGGTCTTGCTGCCTGCGCACACCACCGTGCCGCTGGGCCTCTTGACGATGACGCTGACCGTGATTTCAGAGCCTTCTTCTATCGGCGGAATCTGGAAGTAGACGTTACCATCAGAGCTGGCAGAGGCATCCGCCGCATAGCCAATGCCGTCCCCGGTGATGGTGAGGGTGACGTAGCCACCCGCAGGCAGGCCTATGTCGGATGCGGACAGGGCGATGGTGCTTGGTTCAAATTCTGACTGGGAAGAAGCGCTGGGTTCTTCAAGGCGGGAGATTATGGAGTCCGTGTCCCCGGCGTTGGAAAGGTTGAGCATATCTTCTGCGGAAATTGAACCGCCGCCCGTGCCGGCAGAGGAAGAGGACGAACTGCCGGAGCCGCTCTCGGCCGGGGCTCCGTAGACCGCACCCTCATAATCGGCGCCACCACCGTTTCCGTTGCAGGAAATAAAATTAAATAGGAAGGAAACTACCAGGCAGGCAGCCAGAACAAAAGGAGGCAATGATCGTGTGTGGTGGCACCCATACATAATCGTGCCTCCTCTCTTTTTAGGATCAGGCGTTCTTGCCGCAGCAGTTCTTGTACTTTTTGCCGGAACCGCAGGGGCAGGGCTCGTTGCGGCCTATCTTGCGGCCCTCGCGGACGACGGTCGTCGGACGGACGACACCCTCGCTGTAGAGCCACTCGCCGTCAATCTTGCGGAAGCCGCTTATCTCGTGGTGCACGTCGCGGATGCCCTTCTGCGTGTAGGTGCACTCGAACTCGACGATTCCCTCGGTGTCGTCCGGGCCGCCCTTCTCCGTGTGGAGAATCTTGAGCCCGTGCCAAGTGGAGTTGCGGCTCCAGTCCTCGGTCGCCTTGCGGTCGATCTCGGCGATCTTCTCGCCCTTCTCGCAGCTGTTGATGATGAAGTCAATCTCCTGCTTGACATAGGCGGTATACCGTGCCCGCATCAGCGCCTCAGGGGTCTGTGCCTTCGCCGTTCCCTTTATGACCGGCTCACAACATTCCGAATATTTTTTCCCGCTCCCACAGGGGCAGAAATCTGTTTTCTCTTCACTCATAGGGCGGGATTATAGCACTTTCAGGCGGTATGTTCAACACGCACCGTAGTTGCTTACGCAGTCTCCTTGACCTCGAATTTCTCGCGCTCGCTGTCTATCTTGTCCGCGCCGAACTTCTCCCGGCTGGCGGTGTCCATGAAGTAGAACAGATCCTCCTTGGAGTGGAACACGGCCTTGCCGGCCTCGCTCGTCGGGTTGAAGCTGAAATCCACGGGCTTGCCGCTCTTCTTTTCCTCTGCGTAGTAATACATACGACCACCTCTTAGAATCAAACTTCCCTATTATAACACGCCTTCAGGGAAAGGTCAAACCCAAGGCAACTTGCACCTCGACAACTGGAGGATTATGTACTATAATATATCCCTATGAAAACGCACACATTCCGAGGGGGAATCTACCCCAGGGAGATGAAGGAGCTCAGTTCGGCGTGCCCGATCGAGCAGGTCTTCCCGTCTTCCAAGACAGTAAGCATACCCGTCACGATGGGGGGAGCGCCAAACACTCCCCTCGTCAAGGTCGGGGACATCGTCAAGCGGGGTCAGCTCATCGCGAAGAGCGACAAGTTCATGTCAGCCCCCGTCCATGCATCAGTTTCCGGCAAAGTAAAGAAGATAGCCAGCTGCCTGCTCACGGGCAACGTCTATGCCCCCTGCATCACCATAGAGGCGGACGGGACCGACGGGAAGGACTTCATGCCCGTCCTGGACCCCTTCGCATGCAGCCATGACGAGGCGATCGCACGCGTGCGCGACGCGGGAATCGTCGGAATGGGAGGGGCATCCTTCCCCACCCACGTCAAGCTGAGCCCGCCGGCAGACAAGAAGATAGAGTACGTCCTGCTCAATGCGGCAGAATGTGAGCCTTACCTTACGGTCGATGACCGCACCATGAAGGAGGAGGCCGCCAAGGTCGTTGACGGCCTTGCCATCGTCATGCACATAGTCGGCGCGAAGGGAATCATCGCCCTGGAGACCAACAAGGAGGACGACGTCGCCCCCCTGCAGGCCGAGATACAGAAGCAGGGGAGGGACATAGAGATTGTCCTTGTAAAGACAAAATATCCCCAGGGCTGCGAGAAGAACATCGTCGAGGCTGTCCTGGGCCGCGAGATTCCCGCGGGCAAGCTCCCCGCCGACGCGGGGGCGGTCATCTGCAACGTCGGCACGGTCTGCGCCATAAGCGAGGCCTTCCGCGAGGGCAAGCCCCTGATTGACCGCGCCCTGACGATAAGCGGCGGGGCATGCAGCAAGCCGCGCAACATCCGCGTCCCCGTCGGAACCCTTGTGTCCGACCTGATGCCGGACGTCGTCTCGGTCGATGAAAGCAAGCTCGTCAAAATCATCAGCGGCGGCCCCATGATGGGCTTCGCGATGAGCTCCGCCCAGTTCCCGGTCGCCAAGGGGACGAGCGGCGTCATCTTCCTGACC
>CACYDQ010000454.1 GCA_902773215.1 uncultured Spirochaetaceae bacterium
CGTCCTGCTTTTCGGCGACAACATCCGCATCCGGCAGATACTGATAAACCTCGCGAACAACGCGGTCAAATTCACCAACCAGGGCTACGTCCGCATCAGCGTGGACTTTGAGAAGATTGACGACGAGCGCATTATGCTCAAGATAGCCGTCACCGACACCGGCATCGGCATAAAGGAAGAGGATCTTTCCAAAATCTTCGAGTCCTTCCAGCAAGTTGACAGCAAGCGAAACCGCAACGTCGAGGGAACGGGCCTGGGCCTTACGATATCGCAGCGGCTGGTCTACCTGATGAACGGCAGCATCAGCGTCCAGAGCGAGTACGGCAAGGGCAGTACCTTCTCCTTCTCCATCCCGCAGACCGTCGCAAACTGGGAGCCTGCCATGCGGATCAAGGAGACCGGGGGCAAGGTCGCCTTGGGCCTGTTCACCAACAAGAACCACATCGACCCCTTCCTGCGCGACAGCAAGCGGCTGGGCATACCGGCGATGAACTCGCCCAAGCCGCTGAACCTGGAGAACTACCTGGATGCGGTAAAAATCAAGTACGGCGAGAACGCGGAATTCTTTGCCTTCTTCGGAGAGAAGCTTATACAGGACGACAAGGCAAAGGCTTTCATCGCTGCCCACCCGGAAGTCACGTCGGTGTTCATCGCGGACTTCGTGTCCGAAACCCGCCTGGACATTCCCAACCTCCGCATCGTCAAAAAACCCCTGTCATGCATGAACCTCTCTATGATTTACAACAAGGAGAAGGTTTCCTTCGCGGGCACGATAGACCATGACGGCGACGCGGACTTCACGGCTCCGGACGCACGCATTCTCATCGTGGACGACAACACCGTCAACCTAACCGTTGCGGAAGGCCTGCTCGAGCCGCTCAAGGTCAAGACCGACACCGCCGCGAGCGGCAAGGAGGCCCTGCAGAAGGCCAGGGAACGGAAGTACGACATCGTGCTGATGGATCACATGATGCCGGAGATGGACGGCATAGAGGCGACGCAGAAAATCAGGGAAGAGCTTCCCGAATACAAGGACATTCCGATTATCGCGCTGACAGCGAATGCGGTCGGGAGCGCGAAGGAGATGTTCATGAACGCGGGCATGGACGACTTCATCGCTAAGCCCATCGAAGTCCGCATCCTGATTTCCAAGATGAAGCAGTGGCTGCCCAAGGACAAGCTCAAGAAGGTCTCCGTGGACGAAAAGGAGGCGACGCAGCCACAGGAAAAAGAAAACCCTCCCCTGCTCGACCCAACGCTCGTTGACCTGGATACGGCATCCGCAATAAAGCTCGTCGGCAGCGAGAAAATCTTCATCAAGATACTCAAGGAATACTACAAGCTCATCCCGTCCAAGGCGGCCTCCATACAGGCGCATTTCGACTCCGGGGACTGGGAGACCTACACGGTCGAAGTCCACGCGCTCAAAAGCTCATCCAAGCAGATCGGCGCGATGCAGCTGTCGGACATGGCCGCCGCGCTGGAAAAGGCGGGCAAGGCGGGCGACACGGATTACATCAAGGCGAACACTGCCGCCGCGCTGGAAAAATACCGGGCATACGAGCAGATTCTCGCCCCCTACTGCAAGGAGGAGAAGGCTGACAACGCCGACAAGCCGGAGTACGACAGCAAGATCCTGCGGGAAGAATTCGAGAAGGTCAGGCGGGCCGCGCTGGATCTGGACATGGACGGACTGGAAGCGGCATGCAAAGCAATCTCCGGCTACCGTTACCCGCCGGAACAGGCTGAGCTGCTGACAAAGCTGCTTGCCGCTGCGGACGAGCTGGACATGGATCGGTGCGCCGACATCGTCGATGAATGGGAGAACCTGCTGGTCTGATACCGCCGGACTTGTCAGCGGGACAGCTCCTCAAGGACATCGCCCTTGACAGGCTGGTTGACCGACACCCCATTCAGGATGAACGTGTCCCCGACCTGTTGGACGATCCCCAGGACACGGACGGGCTTCTCCGTGTCCAGCTTGACAATGGAGACCATCTTGCCGTCTATGGACTGGCGGGTAAGTGTCTCAGGTATGAAAACCCTGACAATCCCCTCAAGCACGACCTTGGTGTCATAGCCTTCCAGCAGGTCAAAGCTGATGTTGCCGTCCTCCGCCTGGACGGGGTTGGCTATCCGCCCCTTCCATTCGACATAGCAGCCGTCATAGAGACCTGGATCCTGCACGACCTGCTTGTAGCTGAAGTTGTCCCTGAGCGTCCCGAACGCGGGCTGGATTTTATAGAGGCTGGTCAGGAGGTCGTTCGCCTTTGCCTTTATCGAGTCAGCGGCGTTGCTCCGCAAAATCCTGTTCAGCTCCACATGAGCGGCATTGTCCCGTTCCTTTATTACGAGATCAAGAGCCTTCTCATACCCGGACTTTATCTCCGCATCGCTGAGCTGCGTCAGGACTTCCGGCATTCCGGCCTGTTCCCCGGCGGGCCAATCCTGAGAATCGGAGGCAACGCTTCCCTGCCCGGGAACCGGCACGGGGCGATAGTAGCCCTGAGACGGCGAAATCTTTTCACCTTCAGAAAGCTGCATGTCCTGCAGGAACTGGGTCTTGGGGTCAACAGGCTTTTCAACCTTTGGTCGTGTACGGAAATAACCGATGACAACGCCCGCCGAGATGCACAGGCCCAGAAGGAGTCCCACGAAGACGCAGTTGCGGATGGTGTCGGGGTTTATCCCGAGCGGCGGGTAAAAGCGTTCTATCTTGCCCGAGTCAACATATGCGCTTATGAGGTCGCTGTTATTATTGGACTTGCGGATGAACTCAAGGGCCTCCGCGGCAATGACGTTGTTAGGGTTCACGCTCTGAACATCCAAGTAATACTGGACGGCCTGCCCGATGTCGCCACGGATCAGGAGTATGACGGCCTGCCCCAGGTTCAGCTCCGTTCCCTGGTTCTTTATCCTGCGGGCATTCGCATAATGTTTCCAGGCATTACCATAGTCCCCCACGTAGAGACAGGAAGTTCCTAGGGCAAGATAATACTCGTATGAGCCGTTGTAGTGCTTTCTCTCGGACTCCAGCAGGTGGATTACCCGTGAGAATTTTCTGCGCCGCATGAGCTTCCGTGCGAACTGGAGGACAGACTGGGTCATCGCTTAGTTTCCCATACTCCTTAATCTCTCAAAAATTGCGTCAAGCTCCTCGTTGAGGCTCGTAAGCTCCTCCCTGTCTATGGCCTCCGCATCCTGCAAGGACTCAATGTAGTCTATCAGGTTCTGGATGTACTCATAGTCGAGCTGATCCTCGCGGACGGCCTGAGCCGCCTCTGAAAGCTGCCCGTCCTCTGCCGGCGACTTCCCGGAAGGCACTTCCTCGGGAACACTCTGAGTAGCAGGGGCAGACGGCTCTTCCTGAGGGGGCTGCCCGGCACCATCCTGCTTCGCCGGAGCTGTCTCCACGGCAGGCGCGGTCTCATCCGTGACCGGAACCGTCCCTGCGGGTTCCGGTTCGTCCTTGGCAACGGCAGGCTTGCCCTTATCTCCGGGGAAAGGTCCTTCCCCGGCCTCAATCGCCTCCACAAGCTCGTCACCCGCCGGCATCCTTCCTGCATAGACAGGTTCCACGCCCTCTGCCGTCGCGATATAGAAGGTCTTCACGTCCACCTGCTCGGGAAGCAGGTAAGAGGTCTTCCAGTTGGACGCCACACCGGAGTTGTTGTATGACAGGGCGGTGGAAAAGCCCTTCCCCTCGTGGGCATCCGGCTCCCAGTAGTCAGAGAGCCTGCCTATCGGCCCCAGGGTCACGCACTCAGGCTCCGTAATGTCCGCCCCATAGAAAATGAACTCTATCGCGGCCGCATTGCTCGCGGAGCACACCCAGCGGTCGGCCTTCATCGAGTGGAACTTCCGCTGCGTGCTCAGCTCAGGAATCGCATAGGTAAGGAAATGCTTCGAGGAGCTTTCTCCGAGTATTGTATCGAAAATCGCCTTGCTTGTAAATGTCTGCGGGTTTTGCCCAAGGTTCACGGTATACATCGTGACCCTTATCGTGTCCTCAAGCCCCCCCGTGATTCCGTCCTCGGGGAAGGTGAAGTCAAGGAGGAATTTCGCCTTGCCGGGAATCGTGTAAACCATCTGGATTCCCGCCTCCGTCTGCCGGGCCTCGCTCGCAATACCTCCCGAATAGTTGAGCAGGTACTCCTTGCGCCCTACCCGCAGCATAAAGGCGGTGGAATTGAAGAAGTCATAGGAGCTCAGGAGAGGAATTTCCTTGCCGTCATCGCGGACGGCATAGAGGCCGAACGTCCCCTGCGCTCCGTTCATGACAGCCTTCAGGTGACCTTTCCTGTATTCAGCCCTGTCCACGACCGTATACGCCCAGCCCGAGAGGGGATCCTTATCATTGAAGGAAAACTCGGAAGCAACGGCTGCCTCAGGTTCGCTTGTCTCGGGAACCTGAGATGGCTCCGGGGCAAGCTCAGGTTTCGCCGGGGCTTGTTCCGCCATGGATGTTTCCGCCGGGGGAGTCTCTGTTTTAACGGGTTCCTGCTTGGGTTTCTCCGGTTCCGACTTCTTCTTTCCGAAGATAGACTCCCGGGAATTCGTTCCTTCCGCAAAAGCAAGGGAGCCGAGGAGGACCGCAAGGGCTGCCAGTTTCAGGATTCTCTTCATGATTCGCCCCCCCTATTCAGACCTGTTTGTACGCGAAGAGCTGGACTTCTCGTCCAGGAGCCGCTGGAGCTGGGAGGCACGGAGCTTGAGCTCAAGAAGCTCCTGCTCGGTGATTCCCCTCCGGCTTGCCGAAACGGACGAGCTGCCCGCATCCGAGGCCTTGTCAGCCTCGGGAACCGGTTCGGGAACCGGCTCCACGACTGTCTCCGGGACAGAAGCAACGGGGGTGGTGTTCTGCCGGGCTGCGTCCGCCTCGGCCTTGTACGCCGCAGCCTCAGCCCGCGCGGCATTGGAGTCAGCCTTGTATGCGGCCGCCTGCTCACGGGCAGCGTCTGAGTCCGCCTGCGCCTTGGCCAAATCAGCCTTGGCGGAAGCTGCATCTGCTTTCTCTTGGGCAAGCAGGGCTTCCAGCTCCCGTATCCGTGCGTTCGCCACGTCCAGCTCCTTCTTTAGCGTGGCGATGTCCGCGCTCTCCATGCCCTTGAGCTGCCGCTCGTAGTTCTCCTTCTGCTCGAGGAATTTCGCGTTGTTCGACTTGAGCAGGTCAAGGAGCTTCTGCTCCCGCTCACGCTGGGCTATCGCGTCTATCTTGTACTTCGCGTCCACGGCTTTCTTGTCGTCCGGGTACACGTCTATGATCCTCTGGAAAAGCCCCTCCGCCATCTTGAAGTTGTAGTCCTCGTAGAAGCACTCCGCAATCCAGTAGAGGGCGGAAGGGTAGACGGGGCTCTTGGGGTTCTCGTGGCAGAAGTCGCTCAGGACCATCACGGCCTGGTCGTTGTCCCCCTTATAATGGAAAGCCTTTCCTTTCTGGTAGTTCACGTTGGGCAGGAGCGGACTGTCCGGGTACATGGCGGCGAAGTCTGCGCAGTCGCTGATGACCGAGGCATAGTCCTCGCAGTACATCTCGCTCATTATCAGCATATAATGCACGTCGCTGTTACCGGTCTCACCGGCGAGGGCTTCCCTCAGCAGAATGGTCGCGTTGGCATAGTCCTTGTTGTTGTAAGCCTCAAGCCCCTCCGCAAGAACCTGCTCCCACTCCCCGGCATCATAGGCAACCGTCTCGACGGGAATTTCCCTGTCATACATGGCAGCAGCATGAGAAAAAACAGGAAGAAACAAACAGGCAGCAATGCATGCCGTGCATGCCGCCGCCCTCAGTCGGACCACTTCAACTCTCCCCTAAAGAACGAGGAGCCTGACACCACGATGTCCGTCCCTGCGTCAAGGAAAGACTGGAGCGTGCCCGGGTTCACCCCGCCGTCAACGGAAATAAGGAACTTACAGTTCTTTTCCCTTTGTATATCGGCAAGTTCCCGGACTTTTTCCAGCGTATAGGGAATGAGTTTCTGCCCTCCCCAGCCGGGGTTGACCGTCATAATAAGGACGATGTCCAGGTACGGCAGCAAGGGAGAGATGCTTTGCACCGGAGTCGCCGGGCAGAGCGCGATTCCAGCCTTCTTGCCCGCGTTATGAATCAGCTGCAGGCAGCGGTCGGCATGGCAGGTCGCCTCCTGATGAAAGGTGATAAAGTCAGCACCGCAGTCCAGAAAGGCCTCTATGCAGGACTCGGGTTTCTCCACCATCAGGTGCACGTCGAAAGGCAGGTCCGTCACCCTGCGGATTGACTTGATGACAGGCTCCCCGAAGGTCACTTGGGGGACAAAGTGTCCGTCCATCACGTCGATGTGGACGAACGACCCGCCCTTGTCTCCTATCATCCTCAGCGAAGAGGCCAAATCCGCAAAATCCGCCGAAAGCAGGGACGGCGAAAGGAAACGTTTTTCTTTCATACGCCCCATTCTAGTGAAACAAGGGTAGAATGTAAACGGTCGGTTTACAAAAGCCCCTGTTTGTACTAAAATAGCTCCATTATGGAAAAGAAGCAGGACAGTTTCACGGACGTAATCATCTTGGCGGGCGGAATCGGAGAGAGGCTCTGGCCCGCGTCCAAGCCTGACAACCCCAAGCAGTTCATGTCATTGCCGGACGGGGTCTCCTTCATACAGTCATCCCTGCTCCGCTCGCTCGCGCTCAAGCCCGAGGGCAGGATTATCATCATAACAAAACGGGACCTGCTCGAAAAGACCGCAGAGAGCGTCAGGAACCTTTCCGCGAGGCTTTCGCCAGAAGAACAGGAAAAGCTCAGGAAAGACATCCTCATACTGACAGAGCCCTTCCAGAGGCACACGACCGCCCCTCTCGTCCTTGCATCCAAGATGCTGGAGCTGAAAGACGGCAAGGAGCACACCGTTCTTGTCCTGGCGAGCGACCACGTCATCTCTCCGACCGAGGCATTCGTCAGCGACAGCCTTAAGGCTGCGGCCACAGCACAAAAAAACTTCTTCGTCTGCTTCGCCATCCCCCCCACATCCCCCGACACGGGCTACGGCTACATCAAGGCAGGGGAAGACCTCTCTCCCGACGGCACTATCGTGAGGATAGATTCCTTCCAGGAGAAGCCCGACCTGGAGACCGCGAAACGCTACCTTGCGAGCGGGGCCTACGCCTGGAACAGCGGGATGTTCGCCTTTACGACACGATTCTTCCTTTCCGAGGTGAAAAAGCTTGCCCCCGATGTGTACGCCGCATTCGATGACCTCATCCCCCCGCCCGCAGAGACGGAGCTTTCAGGCGGTATCAACTGCATACAAGGCTGGCAGTCAATGGACGATGCATACGGGAAAGCCCCCTCCATCGCCGTAGACAAGTCCGTTGCCGAACGGACGGACAGGGCAGCGGCGGTCAAAGCGTCCTTCAATTGGGACGACGTGGGCAGCTGGGATGCCTTCTGCAAGTACTTCGACAGGAACGCGGACACGACCGTGGAAGTCGGCTCCAGGAACAACTTCGTCTACTCCGATATCCCGGTCGCCCTCTGCGGTGTGGATGACCTGACACTCGTCATCAAGAACGGAATGGCCCTCGTCATGAAAAAAGGCTCTTCCGGCCTCATGCGCGACGTCGTCAAAGCCGTGAAGGAGAAGAAAAAAACAGGGGACTAGGCGTCCACTTGAGGAAAGCGTCTTTTTGGGCTATCATTCCCGGCAATGTCTTTCTACAGTTCTTTTGATGTCGCCGTGGTCGGCGGCGGGCACGCGGGCATAGAGGCCTCCCTTGCGGCGGCACGGATAGGGCTCAAAACCCTGCTTATCACGCAGACAGTGGACTCAATCGGGCGCATGAGCTGCAATCCCTCCATCGGGGGAATCGCCAAGGGCAACATCGTCCGCGAGATAGACGCGCTCGGCGGAGAGATGGGAAAACTCATCGACAAGACGATGATTCAGTTCCGCCTGCTCAACAGGAGCCGCGGCCCCGCCGTCCAGGCCCCGCGGAGCCAGGCAGACAAGCTGGAGTACACAGCCCTCGCCCGCCACACGCTAGAGACGCAGGAAAACCTTTCCACCCTGATGGACACGGTGACCGACATCCTCACCGTCGAAAGCTCCTCCCCCCTCCCCCCGGAAAGCAGCACGGACGGGCAGGAAGGCTCGCGGCAGAAAGTCATCGGGCTCGTCACCGAACGGGGCCGGGTCATCCCCGTCCGCTCGGTCGTACTGACGACGGGGACCTTCCTCGGCGGCAGGATTTTCATCGGCGAATACGACGCGCCCTGTGGCAGGCTCGGCGAGGCAGGGGCGTTCGGACTGACGGAGAGCCTGAACCGACTGGGCTTCACGACCGGAAGGCTCAAGACCGGAACGCCGCCCCGCATCCTCAGGCACACGGTGGACTTCTCGCACCTGGAGCTGCAGGAAGGCGACGAGCGGATTATCCCCTTCAGCTTTGACGACGAGAGCGTGGACAGGCAGCAGGTTCCCTGCCACACGGTATACACCAACG
>CACYDQ010000455.1 GCA_902773215.1 uncultured Spirochaetaceae bacterium
TCCTTGACCATCGTGTAGGGCTGGAAGACATAGCTGCGTATCTGGCTGCCGAAGGAGATGTCCTTTTTCTCGCCTGCGAATTTAGAGTTCTCCTTCTCCTTCTGCTCTTTGTAGTACTCGTAAAGGCGCGAGCGCAGGATGCTCATTGCGGTGGCGCGGTTCATCAGCTGGCTCCGCTCGCTCTCGCACTGGACGACGATTCCCGTCGGTATGTGCGTGAAGCGGACGGCGGACTCGGTTTTGTTGACGTGCTGGCCGCCCTTGCCGCCCGCGCGGAAGGTGTCCACCCGCAGGTCCTTGGGGTCTATCTTGACCTCTATGCTGTCGTCGAGCACCGGGAACACATACACGGATGCAAAGGAGGTGTGCCGCCTCGCGTTGGAGTCGAAGGGGCTGATGCGGATAAGGCGGTGGACTCCCGCCTCGCCCTTGGTGTAGCCGTAGACGTACTCGCCGGAAATTTTCATGTTAATGGACTTGAGGCCGCCCTCGACCTCTTCCTGCGACAGGATTTCGGTCTTGTAGCCGTGCCGCTCCGCCCAGCGCTGGTACATGCGGGAGAGCATGAATGTCCAGTCACATGCCTCCGTGCCGCCTGCTCCCGCATGCACGGACAGGAAGCAGTCGTTCCTGTCCACTTCGTCGGAAAGCAGGTTCAGTATGCTCTGGTGCTCGTACTCCTTGCTGATGGACTCGTACTGCTCCTTGAGCTCTTTCTCAAGCCCCTGGTCGCCTTCCTCTATGCCGAGCTCGTAGAGGGTCTCAAGATCCTCCACCTGTGCTTTCAGCTCTACCCAGGGATCCACCCGGGCTTTCAGCGCCTTTATCTCGTTCATGACGCGGGTAGCCTTGTCATTGTCGTCCCAGAATCCCGGGGCCTGGGTCAGTGCCTCTTTTTCCGCGATTTTCGCTCTTATGCCGTCCGGGTCAAAGACGCCCCCAGACATCAAGGATATTTTCTTTCAGCTCGTCTATTCCTTCTTTGTAATCTTCCAGCATTTTTCTTCCTCAATCAATGTGTTTTCAGGCGAAAGCCCTGTTATCGGGCCGCAGGCTTCTTGCCCGCTGCCGGCTTTTTGGCAACCGTCTTTTTCGCGGCTCCCCCGGTCTTGGAACTGTCCACGGGGTTACCTTGGAACTGGCACTTGCGCCAGCGTTTTTCCTTGAGCTCGGTTATGACGAACATGCCTCCGACAGGAAACTGATAGAAGCGGACGCTGTCATAGTAGTCCGTCACCCGGTCTATCTCCCTCTTGAGCTTGGAAAGGTCGTCAACGCTGACTTTCATGCTCTCATAACAGGACCTTTGGGCCTTCTTGAAGCCCATCTGAGTGAGGAGGCTCACCATCGCGCGGGCAGTGTCGGGGCTGCCCGGATCCAAAACAACAGAAACAAACATATACATAGCATAGAACAAACGGCGGATATTGTCAAACCGTTCGTGCGGGAGGGGGGGGCTGTGAGCGTTCCCGGGCGTGCCAGGCAATCGAAAGTAGCGTGGCCTTTAATTATTCAGGCTGACAGCCCTTATCCGAGGAGCCTGACCTCTCCTGCCTTGTTCTCCAGCAGCATCGTCTCTTTCTGGGGAACAGGAAAGCTTATCGTGAAGACCGTTCCGTGGTTCTTGACGGACTTGACATCAATGTCGCCCTTGAATTCCTTGACAATCTTGTAGACCATCGTAAGTCCCAGCCCGGTGCCGGTCGCCTTGGTCGTGTAATAGGGCTCGAAAATCTTGGACGCGGTCTTTTCGTCCATCCCGGACCCGTTGTCCGCGATGTTCAGGATATACTTTCCGTCTTTTACAGTGGACTCAATCAAAAGCGTTCCCTTCTCGGCTGTGCTGTCATTTCCGGCAGGAAAGCGCTCCTCTATTGCGGCGAGTGCATTTTGGGCAAGGTTTATGACAAGCTCCCGGAAAAGCTTTTCGTCAAGCAATAGCCGAGGGGCCTCTTTGCACAGACGTAACGTCACGCTGACATTCTTGGAGTCAAACTCTGGCGTAAAAAAGCCTGCGGTTTTTTCCAGAAGCAGATCGGGGTTGCTCAGGGTCATGTTCACCTGAAGGGGGCGGACTGCAAAGAGGAAGTCCACGACAATCTTATTCAGGTTGTCTATCTCCTCGTTTATGACGGCAAGGTAATTTTCCATGAATTTTTCCTTGGGAAGCATGCCGTCGCCATCCCGCGCTTTTTTGACGGCTTTCTGCAAAAGCTGGATGTGGATGCTTATAGCCCCCAAGGGGTTCTTTATCTCGTGGGCGACAGAGGCTGCAAGGTTTGTCAGGCCGGCAAGGCTCTCCATGCGGTGCAGCATAACCTCTTGTTGTGTCCGCTCCGTTATGTCCTCCACCGTGATGACTGAACCTGCTATGGTCGTGTCAAACGCGTTTCCTTCCTCGTTTGCCTGTTTTTCCACGAGGGGAACGATTTTAATCGTGATGAAGCGGATTTTTTTCCCGGCGGAAATGGAGAATTCTTCGCAGACATTGGTTTTGCGTTCCGTCGCACATTTGCGCAGGAAGCTGCTGACGTATTCGTCGTCTACCAGCTCCCAGAGGGGGACTTCCCCTGCTTTGTCACCGGAAATCCTTTTTTTGAACGGAACAAGCCTCTCTGCCGCCTTGTTCGCCCGTATGGGGCGGAAATCTTCGTCCACCAGGACAAGACCGGTAGGGAGGCTTTCCAGCGTGGAGCTCAGGGTTTTGATTTCACCGTTCACCGACTCTATGACCCTTTCCAGTTGTTCCGGGGATAGCTTGGAAATCTTCCGCGAAACTTTCCTTACGAACTCACTCATGACATCACCCTTCAAAGAGTATAGGATACACGGCCGGGAATTTCAAGCGTGAGAAGTGGCGGCCGCTATTTCAACGCCTGTCTTTTTTGAAACGGCATCTCTTTTACAAAATTGTATTTTCCGCTATTATAGGCTTACAATGAGCGAGCATCTTTCAGGACAGACAGCGGAGGAGCTGGATTTTTACCGCATACGCAGCCAGGTCGCCCATTTTGCGGCGAGCGAGGAAGGCAGGGATCTGCTTTCCAAGAGGGAGCCGATGGCTGACGCGGGGGAGATAGAAAAACTCAAATGCCTGGGCAAGGAATGGGCGGCATATCTCTGTTCTGCCCGGCTTTCCCCCATATCCGCATGGCCGGTAGTCAAGGACTCGTTTAAGCTGCTCGCCGTGGCGGGGGCGCAGCTTACGCAAAGCCAGGTTTTCGCGCTCGGGCTCTTGTGCCAGTCGGCGGGAAAGCTCCGCGAGTCAATTATCAGCGCGGCGGAATCGCTCCCCTTAAAACAGCTGAACGAAAATGCCCTGTCCATGCCAGACCTGTCCAAGGCCGAAGGGGAGATTTTCTCCGTGCTGGACAAGGACGGCGAGGTAAAGGATTTGCCTGCGCTCAGGGCGATACGGAACAGGATACGGGAGCTCCAGAAGGAGGCGGAGGGGGCGATACGGAAATACACGGCGGACAACGCGCAGAAGCCCTTCCTTCAGTCCAACGTTCCTGTCATGCGGGGCGACAGGCAGTTGCTTGCAGTCCGTGCGGACAGGCGGGGTACGGTATCGGGGATTATCCACGAGGTCAGCGCGTCGGGCCAGACCCTGTACATAGAGCCGGAAGAGGCGGTCAGGGCGAACAACGAGCTGGTGCAGGAAGAGGCCCATCTCGCCAACGAGATAAAGAAAATTCTCCGCGACCTGACGGAAAAGCTTTCCATATATAAAGAAGAATTCGTGCAGGCTCACGAGCAGATGCTGCTTTTGGATACGACGCTCGCCGCTGCCCGCTATCTGGTCTCCGTCGGGGGATGCTTTGCGGACAGCTGCGACAGGGAAACGGAGCCGCCGCTCATAAAGGCTGCCCGCCACCCCCTGCTCGGCGAGAAAGCGGTCCCGGTGGACATCGCCTTCAATCAGGGCAAGGACATTCTGATAATTACCGGACCCAATACGGGTGGCAAGACCGTCACGCTCAAGACGGTCGCCCTCTTTGCCCTGATGAACCAGGCGGGCTTTCCTGTCCCGGCTGACGAGGGGACGCGGCTTCCTGTCTTCAGCTCGGTGTTCGCTGACATAGGGGACGAGCAGTCAATCGACGAGTCGCTCAGCACCTTCTCCAGCCACATGAAGAAGATGGCGGAAATTGTCAGCGATGCGGACAAGGACAGTCTGGTACTGCTGGACGAGCTGGGAAGCGGTACCGACCCGCAGGAAGGCGGGGCCATCGCGATGGCGGTGCTGGACAAGCTCATCGAGCGGAAGGCGTTCGTTCTTGTGACGACGCACCATGGAATCCTCAAGAACTACGGATACACAAATCCCGGATGTGTGAATGCCTCCGTGGAATTTGACCCGGGGACGCTCAGCCCCACATACCATCTGGTCATGGGCGTTCCCGGCGAGAGCCACGCGCTTGATATAGCGAGGCGGTCGGGATTGCCGGAAGAAATCGTTGCCAAAGCCGAGGAGTACATTGCTGGCGACAAGGCAGATGTGTCCGCCCTCATACAGGGGCTCACCGAAAAGCACGCGGAAATAGACGCGATGCTCCGCGAGGAGCGAATACGGAACGCAGACCTTGCCGTAAAGACCGCCAAGCTCAATGCCCGTGCCCTGGAGATACGCAAGCGGGAGCTGGAACTGCGGGAGCAGAACGGCGTGCAGGAAAGCCGCTTCCTTGTCCAGACGCGGAGTATGCTGGAGAACCTTGTCCGGGAACTGCGCGAGGGGGAAATTACCCGCGAGAAAACATTGAAAGTCCGTTCGTTCATCGAGGGGCTTGAGAAGGACATAGAGGAGCGGGACAAGCAGCTGGAGGCGGACAAAATCCGCCTTGAGGAAGAAGAGATTCAGCTCAAGGAGGAAGAACGTCGTATCGCCGAGAACGGTATGCGGCTTTCCAAGACGCGGGAGGGGGCACATTCGTCCGGTTCCAAGAAAAAAAACAGGAAGAAGCTTTCCGCCGCAGAAGCTTTTGCCTTGGCGAGCACCCCGGAAAAGCAGGAGTCCGGAGGCAAGGAGATCAATGATACCCGCAAGAAAGCAGCGAGCGCACGGCGGGAGCAGCTGACATTCGCCCCCGGGAAGGAAGTGCTTGCGGGTCCCAAGAAGATGCGGGGGACGCTGCTTGCCGACAACAAGGACGGGACATGGAGCGTTCGGTTCGGCTCGATGAAAATGACTTTTCCAAAATCCCGCCTCTACCTTTTGGCAACAGAAAGCACTGCGACAGGCCCCGGCGTGGAGATAGAGGCCCCGTCAGTGACCGGCGTGGATGACGAGCGGCCCAAATTCGAGCTGCGGCTCCTCGGCATGCGGAGCGAGGAGGCGATGAAGGCGCTGGAGCACCAGATAGACCTCTGCATCATCCATGACTTCAAGAACTTTTCAGTCATACACGGGAAAGGCTCCGGTATATTGCAGCAGGCCGTGCATGACTACTTGTCCCATTACCCGGGAGTTAAGGATTTCGGCTTCGCCCGGCCCGAGGACGGCGGCACGGGCAAGACATATGTTTCTCTCCTTTAAAATAACAAGGCTCTTGTCCGCCCTGCAATCTTCATGTTAGACTTATGGCATGAACATAGCATACGACAAAGAGCACAAGACTTTCTCCGTGGAGACGGAGAAATCTGGTTATTATATCGCGCTGGCAGACGGAGCGGACTTCGCGGGCCACGTGCATTACGGTAGGAAGCTGGGCAGGAAGGATGACCTGCTGCATCTGCTCAGGGTGAATGAGTATCCTTTTACCCCGTCCAAGCTCAAGAGGGAAAAACTTTCATTCTTTGATGCATTCCTGTGGGAATATCCTTGCGGCGGCATGGGGGACTACCGTGAGAGTGCGCTGGACATACGGAACGGCGAGGGGCAGAGCGCCGTCAGCCTGAGCGTCCGCTCGCACGAAATCATCAGGGGCAAGAAGCCTCTCGCCGGTCTGCCTGCTACCTGGGGAAGCGACTCGGATTGCATGACTCTCGTCCTGCACTGCAAGGACGATATCCTGCATCTGGAAGTAGACCTGTACTATTCGGTTTTTGAGGGAATCGATGCAATCGCCCGCCATGCGGAAATCAAAAACTGCGGGAACGAGACGCTTGAAATCCGCAAAGCCCTTTCGCTCTGCATGGACATGGACAGGCCGGACAAGCAGTTCGACTTCATATCCCTGTACGGGAGCTGGGCTCGTGAGCGGCACATTGACCGCGTTCCCCTGCACCACGGCAAGACGAATGTCTATTCGACCAGGGGCGAGACCGGCCATCAGATGAACAACTTTGCCGCCCTCGCAGAGCGGAGTGCGGACTGGGACAAGGGGGAAGTATACGGGCTTGCGCTCCTCTACTCCGGAAACTTCATTACGCAGGCGGAGATGAACCAGTTCGACTCAGTGCGGTTTGTAACGGGAATTAATCCGGAGGCATTCAGCTGGCATCTGTTACCCGGAGAGAGCTTCGTCACGCCCGAGGCCGTGCTCGTCTGGTCAGGCAAGGGACTGAACGGTATGTCGCAGGAGTTCCACAATCTGTGGCGGACACACCTGATACGCGGCATGTGGCGTGACAAGAGCCGTCCGGTCCTCATCAACAACTGGGAGGCGACCTTCTTTGACTTTGACACGGAAAAGCTCATTTGTTTTGCTGGGGAAGCGGCGAAGCACGGCATAGAGATGCTTGTCATGGACGACGGCTGGTTCGGCCACCGGAACAGCGACGACTCATCGCTCGGGGACTGGTTTGTCAACGAGGACAAACTGAAGGGCGGCCTTGCCCACCTTGTCAGCGAGGTGAATAAGCTGGGGCTGAAGTTCGGGATATGGTTCGAACCGGAGATGATTTCGCCTGACAGCGATCTGTACCGGCAGCACCCCGACTGGGCCATCCAAGTCGCGGGCAGGGAGCCGGGGCAGGCACGGCAGCAGCTCGTGCTGGACATAAGCCGCAAGGAAGTCCGCGACTGCATTTACGGGCAGATAAAGAAGGTGCTTGAGAGCGCGAACATCGAATACGTCAAGTGGGATATGAACCGGCCGCTGAGCGATTTGGGGAGCACATGCTTGTCCAAGGAGCAGGCGGGAGAACTTTCGCACCGCTATGTCCTCGGCATGTACGAAATGCAGGAGCGGCTTATCACAGACTTTCCGAATCTTCTTCTGGAAAACTGCTCGGGAGGCGGCGGCCGGTTCGACGCGGGCATGCTTTACTACGGTCCTCAGATATGGTGTTCGGATGATACCGATGCTGTTGAGCGGCTTGCCATACAGGAAGGCACCGCGCTCGTATACCCCCTTTCTTCTATGGGGGCTCATGTCAGCGTCTGTCCGAGCCAGGCATGTGGCCGCAATACGCCCTTCAGGACTCGGGGATTCGTCGCCCTTGCGGGAACATTCGGCTACGAGCTTGACATTACCAAGATGAGCGATGAGGACAAATCGCTGATTGACGGCCAGATTGCATTGTTCCATAAATATAACCCGCTCGTACGGGATGGCGATTACTACAAGATTGCCAGTGCCCGCGAGAACGGAGGTGATTACGATGCATGGGAAATCGTGTCCAAGGACAGGACGGAAGCCCTCGTCACTGTCGTCCAGGTACTCGCCAGGCCGAACTGGAAGTCACGCAAGCTTATTATCAAGGGGCTTGATACGGAAAAGAATTACAAGTTGGAAGCAGAAGACAGCGCGGGCAAGACGCAGGATTTGGGAACCTGGTCAGCCCTGACGCTCCAAGGAGCAGGTGTGCTCCTGCCCCGTCTCTGGGGCGACTTCCAGAGCCAGCTGATTCATTTGACGGCTGTATAAGTGTGTCCATAAGCCCCCCGATCATAAAGGGGGCTTTGTTTAATTGCAAAAAACTTTTACGGATTTTTTTCATGGTTAAATTATATCTTTGTCCGTGTTTCTGTATTATCACGAAAAAATGAAGTCTTTTGATGCAAGATTTACAGGTGTAATTCGGTAAAATTAAAATGTTTATTAAAAAACAATGTTAAAAGCGTGATATTTTGTTGACGGCAAGCTGAATAAAGTTTATAATGACACTACATATATATATATGGAGGACATAATGGCTAAGACCAAATATGTTTATTTTTTTGGTGATGGCGACGCGGAAGGCGATGAGTCGATGCGCCCCTTGCTCGGCGGAAAAGGTGCCAACCTTGCGCAGATGGCAAAAAAACCTTTGAGCCTGCCGGTTCCATCAGGATTCACAATTTCTATTGACGTTTGTCAGGAGTATTATAAGCTCGGCAAGAAATATCCTGCGGGGCTTGATACTGAGGTCGCGAAGTACCTCTCTAAGCTCGAACGGTCTATGGGAAAGAAGCTCGGTGATGAGAAGGATCCGCTCCTTGTTTCTGTCCGTTCCGGTGCCGCAGAGTCAATGCCCGGTATGATGGACACCATCCTTAATCTTGGTCTTAACGACAAGTCTGTCCTTGGTCTTGCAAACAAGACGAATAATCCCCGTTTCGCATGGGATGCATACCGCCGTTTCATACAGATGTTCGGAAACGTCGCGATGGGCGTTGAGCACGACAAATTCGAGGAAATCATTTCAGAAGTGAAGGCGAAGGCCCATGTCAAGGAAGATACCGAGCTTTCCACGGAAGACCTTCAGGAAATCGTCTCCAAGTACAAGGCGATGTACAAGAGGGAGAAGGGAGAGGATTTCCCCCAGGATCCCCAGAAGCAGATGTGGGCGGCTATCGGAGCAGTTTTCGGCTCTTGGATGAACCCCCGCGCTATTACCTACCGCAAGCTCAACAACATCGACGAGCGCGTTATAAAGGGAACCGCCGTCACCGTCATGGCGATGGTTTTCGGTAACATGGGCGATACCTCCGGAACCGGAGTTGCGTTCAGCCGCGATCCCTCAACCGGTGAGAACCACTTCATGGCAGAGTACCTCATCAATGCACAGGGTGAGGACGTTGTTGCCGGTATCCGCACCCCGATGGATATTTCTGCCCTCGAGGAGCAGCAGCCGAAGATTTTTGCTGAAATCACGAAGATTCGCAACCGCCTTGAGAAGCATTACCGCGATATGCAGGACATGGAGTTCACCGTTCAGGAAGGCAAGCTCTTCATGCTCCAGTGCCGCAACGGAAAGCGCACCGGTCCTGCCGCCGTCAAGATGGCCGTCGATATGGTCGGCGAGAAGCTCATCACGAAGAA